>JAEEOX010000212.1 GCA_016284485.1 Bacillota bacterium
ACCATAAGGAAGCAGATAAAATTCATTTATCTTACACATGCCAGGGAGACCCTGGAGCATGCTTTCGACAAGAGAAATGAGAATAATTAAGTCAGAGCTTGAGTGCGTGGCCGCAAAAAAGAATCAGTATCCCTCGCCGGATCTTCCCGAGATAGCTTTCGTTGGAAGATCCAACGTGGGAAAAAGCTCACTTCTCCACCTTATAACGGGAAGGAAGAGTCTGGCCAGAGTTTCCGGGAACCCGGGAAAGACACGCACCATAAACTTTTACAGGATCAATGACTCCTTCAGAATAGTTGACCTGCCCGGTTACGGTTATGCCAAGGCAGCGAAGACCGTAACAAAAGACTGGGGAAGGATGATGGAGGAGTATTTTGAGACCAGACCTAACCTGAGGACGGTGGTCCAGCTTGTGGACTGCAGGCATGAGCCATCCGCCCAGGACAGGCAGATGTTCGAATATCTTAAGTATTACGAACTGGACAGGATCGTGGTGCTCACCAAGACGGATAAGATTTCCAGATCCGAGCTTGCGAAGAACACCGCTGTTATAAAGAGATCTTTGGAACTCGATGAACGCCACTGTATTATACCTGTTTCGGCTCTCAAGAGGACGGGAGAAGACCTGCTCCTCAGCGAGATCGAAAGGGTGATCGGGGAGGAATGATGGAACGCTTAGGCCTTAACAAACTTGGAAAAAGATTAAGGGCGCTTCCGAAGATGATGAAGGACAAGAAGGTCCCCTGGACCAAGAAAGCACTGGTCATCTTCGGCATCATCTACCTTTTCCTCCCGGTGGATCTGATACCTCCGGTATTGTTCCCGCTGGGATTCGTGGATGATCTTGTACTTTGGGTCTTCATAATACTGCATCTGGGCGACACACTGGACCAGTACGCGGATTATGACAAGGAAGGTGACCTTTCCCGGAAATACCGCGGAAAGGATATGATCGAAGACGTCAGCTTCGACGTCCGAGAAGAAACTAATGATGAGGATGAGGAGAGCGGGCAATGGACGTAACAGTCGGAAGAGTTCTTTTCTCTGAGGAAGAGATCAGAAACAAAGCAAAAGAAGTGGCTGAACAGATCAATGAGGACTATAAGGGAGAGTCCCTGTACCTGGTGGGAACTCTGAGAGGAGCTCTCGTATGGATGGCTGACATCATGAAGAACATCACACTCGATACCGAGATAGATTTCATCGTTGCCTCCAGCTATCAGGGAACGGATTCCACCGGAGTGGTAACGGTGAAGAAGGACATCGAAGGTGATGTCACAGGAAAGAACGTCCTCATAATCGAAGACATCGTGGACACAGGATTCACTCTTTCCAAGCTTCTGGAGTATTTCAGAGGAAGGGGAGCCAAGTCTGTCGAGATCTGCTCCATGCTCAGCAAACCCTCCAGACGCAAGGTGGATATCGATCCCAAGTACAACGGATTCGTCATCGACGATATGTTCGTCATCGGCTACGGCCTGGATTACGAGCAGAAATTCCGTAATCTTCCCTTCGTGGGAATCGCGGAGCTCAAGTAGATGGATACATATAAATGCAACTACCACATGCATTCATATTATTCTGACGGAGCTTACAGCCCTGAGGAACTGGTCAGGAAGCACTGCGATGAAGAGTACGACGTCATAGCCCTTACGGACCATGACGGCATCGAGGGGATCAGGGAATTCCTTGAAAGCTGCGAGGCACACGGGATCCGCGGAGTTACAGGCATCGAGTTCAGCACAGAGCTGGAACTGGACGGGAAGGAGTATGAGCTCCACATTCTCGGATACGGTTTCGACCCGGAAAACGCAGAACTCAAAGAGACCTGCTCCAGGCTCAGGGTGCTCAGGCACGAGAGGAACGAAAAGCTTTTTGCTGCCCTCAATGAACTGGGATTCAGCCTGGATCTGGAAGAGATCGAGGAGAGGTCAAAGGGAAGGTATGTTGGAAAACCGGATATCGCAAGGGAACTCGTAAGGAAAGGTATTTTGAGTGAGCCTAAGGAGGCTTTCACTGAAAAGGTGTTCGAGCGCCCTGAGATCAAGGCAATCAGGAAGGTGAAGCTTTCTTCTGAGGAAGCCATCAGACTGATCACAGGAGCAGGAGGCACAGCGTTTCTGGCTCATCCGGCGAAGATCAGAGAATTAGGGGAAAAGAGAGGAAGCGAGGAGTTTTTCGAGGAAATAGAGAGGATATTGACAGCACTCAGGAAGGTGGGGCTGAAAGGCCTGGAGTGCATCTATCCGGAACACACGGAAGAAGAGAGATTCAGATTCATTCAGCTGGCAGGCAAGTATCACCTGCACATTTCTTCCGGTACTGACTTTCACGGAGACGACATGTAGAGACAAGCAGCAAACATACTTTTTTTAGGAGGTAGTAGGCAAGATGAATTTTGATTTAAAAAAAGTAGTAGCGTCAGTCAGAACAGATGAGGAATTCAAAAATGCGTTGAGATCGGATGCAAAGGTGATCTTCCTTCAGAACACTTCCATCACCAACGTAAACGACCAGATAGAGATGGCCCATGATTATGGAAAGACCGTCTTCATCCACACCGATTTCATGGAAGGCATCGGCAAGGACAAAGCAGGTCTCCAGTACATCAAAAAACTGGGCTGCGACGGCATGCTCTCCACCAGGACAGGCATGATCCGCCATGGCAAGGATGTGGGACTCCTGACGGTCCAGAGATTCTTCATCGTTGATACACATTCGGTGGATACAGCCATCGATTCCATCAAGATAGGCAAGCCGGACTTCGTTGAGATCATGCCCGGCGTCATAGAAAAGACCATCAGAAGGTTTGCCTCTGAGGTCGAAAGCCCTGTTATTGCCGGCGGACTCATCGGCAGGACAGAGGAAGTTGACCGTGCGCTGGAAAGCGGTGCGGTCGCGGTTTCCACCGGCAGAAGCGAGCTGTGGAACTATAGATAAAAACATTTTCGGAGGATGTTAAATGAAGATCAAGTTTTGCGGAGCCACCATAGGAGTGACTGGATCGTGCCATCTGATCTCAACAGACAGACACATGGTACTTCTGGACTGCGGTCAGTTCCAGGGAAGCAAGGAAATGGACGACCTGAACTATGAGGACTTCCCGTTTGATCAGAGAGCTGTGGAGTGCGTGGTCCTGAGCCATGCCCACATCGACCATTGCGGGAGGCTCCCGCTTCTTGTAAAAAGAGGCTTCAAGGGAGACATTTACTGTACAGACGCTACGGCGGATCTTTTGAGCGTAATGCTCCTGGACTCGGCATATATCCATGAAAAGGATGCCGAGTGGCAGACCAAGAAGAACGCCCGTACCGGAAAGCCCGCCGTCGAGCCCCTCTACACCATAAAGGATGCGGAAGAAGCGCTGAAACACGTGAAGCCCATACTTTACGATCAGCTGGTGGAGATCAACGACGAGATGAAGATAGTCTTCAACGACGCAGGACACATCCTGGGATCGGCCATCACGGAGATCTGGGTGACGGAAGGTGACAACACTTCCAAGATCGTCTTCTCAGGCGACCTGGGAGTCAAGGACAGACCCATACTGAGAGATCCCAAAAAGATCAAGAAGGCGGACTATCTCATCATGGAATCCACCTACGGAAACCGTCTGCACCCGGAGAACTCGACTTCAATCAACGGCTTGATCGACATAACTCTTGAGACTGTGAAGCGCGGCGGAAGCGTCATAATCCCTGCTTTCGCTGTGGGCCGTACCCAGGAACTTATCTACGAGTTCAACATGTTCTATGAACATCACCCGGAGTATGCGGAGGTACTGGACAAGATCAACGTTTATGTTGACAGCCCCATGGCCACCACTGCCACCGAGGTGTTCAGGAAGAACGCCCAGGTATTCGATGACGAGACCAAGGAATACATTCTTTCAGGCGACAACCCGCTGGACTTCAAGAACCTGAAGTTCACCAGGAGCACTGAGGAATCTCAGGCTCTCAACACGGATCCCACTCCCAAGATCATAATAAGCGCATCAGGCATGTGCGAGGCAGGCCGTATCAGACACCATCTGAAACATAACCTGTGGAATCCCAAGAACAGCATAGTATTCGTAGGATATCAGGCAGAGGGAACTCTGGGAAGAGCCATCATAGACGGAGCCAAGGAAGTCAAACTCTTCGGCGAGACAGTCCTGGTGGCGGCAGAGATCCACAACCTTGAGGGATTCTCCGGCCACGCCGACCAGGAGGGACTCCTTGACTGGCTGGGCGGATTCCAGAAGATCCCCAAGAAGATCTTCCTGGTACACGGCGAGGAGCAGTCCAAGATCGACTTCGCCAAGAAGGTCCAGGAGGTGCTGGGTCTCAGCACCACGCCCATCTTCGCCAACTGCGAGTTCGAGCTGGAGACCGGCGAGATGGTATCCACCGACGAAGTGATCAAGGAAGCCATCGTCGACAAGGATGGTCTGGAGGCCATCAGACAGAGGCTCAAGACCATCGAAAGCGGAGTTTCCAACATCCTGGCCCAGACAGATGCGGCCGTGGACAAGGGAAACATCACCCCGGAGAAACTGAGGGAGATCAACAACATAATGCTGGAGCTGGAGAAGGCTTCAATGAATCTGGGTTCTGTTGTTACGAAGGAGTAAGGGGAGACAGTCATGAAGGACGCTATCATTATCGGCATCGCCGGCGGTACCGGATGCGGCAAGAGCACCATGATCAGGAAGATCAAGGAAGAGTTCAACGACGAGATCTGCATCCTGAGCCACGATTTCTATTACAAGCAGCATAACGACATCACCTTCGAAGAGCGCAAAAAGATCAACTATGACCATCCCAACGCCTTCGATACCGACATCATGATCCAGCACATCAGAGAGCTTGCCAAAGGCAATGCCATCGACCGGCCGGTATATGATTTCACCATCCATAACAGGGTGGACGATACGGTGAGAGTTGAACCCGCCAGGGTCATCGTGGTGGAAGGTATCCTGATCTTTGAGAACAAGGAACTGAGAGACCTCTGCGACATCAAGGTCTTCATCGACACTGACGCAGACGTGAGGATCATCAGGAGGATACTGAGGGACGTGAACGAGAGAGGAAGGACACTGGACAACATCGTTGAACAGTACCTGACCACCGTCAAGCCCATGCACGACGAATTCGTGGAACCCTCCAAGAGATATGCGGACATAATAGTGCCGGAAGGCGGCTTCAACAGAGTGGCTCTCGAGATGCTGAATGAGAGAATCCACGCCCTCTTAAGAGACTAGGGCAAAACATCAAGATGAGAAACTGCAGGAATTCATCCTGCAGTTCTTTGTTGCGGGAAACAGAGATGTCCAAGTTGGCAGGGCGAAGGCGTGGAATTGCCAAATTGGCAATGGCAGGTGTGCCGGCCGGTATTCTACAATGGGAACAATTAAATAAGTTTTTGCTTGGGATCGGACTATCGGAGAAAGGGAGAGATAAGAATGATTTTCAGCAGATGAATGACAGGAGCGATGTGCTCCCGCAGAA
>JAEEOX010000213.1 GCA_016284485.1 Bacillota bacterium
GGGCTGGGACGAGGAGACCGTGGCAGCCTGCGGGAAGAGGGGAGTAGTGCTGCTGTAGGGGCGGCAAAACAGAATATGACACATCAAAAAGGCGGCCCCGCGGGGCCGCCTTCGTTGATTTTTTGCGCTACAGGTTGAGTACTTCCAGCGCCACCTCGTCGGTGATGAGGGAGGCACCGCCCATGACTCTGACTTTCACCGCGTAGGTGTGGGTCACGTAGTTCATGGCGTCTGTGTAGTTGGTGTTGTTGACCAGAAGCAGCGGGGCGCCTGCGGCATAGGCTACAGGACCGCCGGCCAGACCGTCGGGATAGTTCATGGCATAGGCCAGAACCACGCTGTCGATATTCTTTGGCTTGAAGAATTTCTGTGCGACGGCGACGGATGTCAGGAATCTGTTGGATCCGGAGAGCCGCTCGAAGGTCCCGGTTCCATAGGCTTTGAACTCCTCAAAGACCTCTTCTGATACGGCGCCCTTGCCGCCGATGGCGTAGAAGTTACCGCTGAGTTGATCTTTGACGCTGTCGAGATAATCCTTCTGAGCGTCGTTCAGAGACTGTCCCACCAGGAATACGGGCTTGCCCACCGCAGACGCGGAAAGGCTGTCAGCATAACCTGATCCGGAACATCACCAGAAGTCTTTTGCGATTGCGTTTCATTTCCTTACTCTCCTTTCGGGATCAAATAGCAACAAGTACAAAATATCTAATATGAAAGTTTAGAACCTCAGCGAGAGGCAGGTAAGACTGCCGTCGATCTTTCTGAACTCCGACGTATCCACTGTGACGGTGGGATAGCCCAGATCCCGGATGAGCTTCAGGGTCTTGGGGTAACCCGCGGGCACCAGCACCGTGCCGTTGATCCAGAGACTGTTGATGGCATAGAGCTCATCCTCCGGGATTATGTATCTGTTGAAGTCCCTGAAGGCGGGGACCTTATCCATGGTCTCCGTCACCAGCAGATTATTGTTTTCCAGGTAGATCACGAAATCCTTCAGGTGAAGGCCCTCAGTGACGGGAACGGTCTCAGAGGTGTAGCCGAACTTGGTGACGATCTCGTTGAACTGCCTGGCTCCCTCGGCGTTGGTGCGGTCGCTCTGACCCACGTAGAAGTGGCGTCCCACCAGCATGATATCGCCGCCCTCCATGGTGCCGGGGGCGTCTATGGTGAAGATCTGGTCATCCGTGTAGAACTTCTCCAGAGCCGGCAGGATCTCGAATTTCTCGCCGTTTCTGGAATCTCTGGCCGGATTGGTGACCACCGCGCAGCCTTGCATGACCACCGCCGGATCCTCGGTGAAGCAGGAGTCGGGATAACGCTCGTCAGCCTCAAGATCCAGGACCTCCAGTCCCAGACTCTCCAGAGTGCGGATGTAGGCGTCGTGCTGCTTCACGGCCAGCTCATAATCGGGCTGCTGGATCCCGTCGGTGAACTGAGCAGTTGAGATGCCGTCAATAAGTGCCCTGCAGGGCTTCCTGGTGATTGCTTTGGTAAACATGGCGACCTCCTGATGTTTTAACGCTTTATCACAATAAATTATATCATATAATTGTGGGTGCTGCCAATATCAAGGGCTGTTGTACCACAAGTAAATATTATGGTATAATTCTAGTGCAAAAAACAGCAGAACAGGGGCGCCGGCGCCCCGTGATATATCTTAAGAAAGGGACGATGAAATGAAATTACTCATAATCGGCGGCGGTCCGGGAGGATATGAAACAGCCATAAGAGCGGCCCAGATGGGAGCAGAGGTTACCCTGGTGGAGAAGGACTCTCTGGGAGGCACCTGCCTCAATGTGGGATGCATCCCCACCAAAGCTCTTTTGCACTCGGCAGACCTGTACAACGAGGTGGTGAAGGACGCTGCCAAGAGCGGCGTGGTCTGCGACAACGTGACCCTGGATTTCCAGGCTGTCCAGGCCAGGAAGCAGAAGGTGGTCTCCCAGCTGGTGAACGGCGTGGGATCCCTGATGAAGGCCTACGGCATAACCGTGAAGAAGGGCATGGCAGTTTTCACCGCCAAGGACAGGGTGGAGGTCAGAAGCGAGGAGGGCGCTGAGGAGCTAACCTTCGACAAGTGCATCATCGCCTCCGGCTCCGTTCCCTCAGTGGTACCCATTCCGGGTCACGACCTGGAGGGCGTTGTGGACTCCACGGGAGCCCTGAGCTTCGAAGAGGTACCCGCCAGCCTGGCCATCATCGGCGGAGGAGTGATCGGCATCGAGATCGGTCACGCTTACGCCCGCTTCGGCACCAAGGTCACCGTCATCGAGATGCTGCCCGAGATACTGATGAACCTGGACAAAGACCTGGTTGCCGTCCAGCGCAGGAACATGAGACGCGCCAAGATCGACGTGAAGACAAGCTCCGCCGTACAGTCCATAGAGAAGACCGATGAAGGCCTCAAGGTCAACGTGAAGGACTCCAATGACAGGGAATTCTCCGTGACTGCCGAAAAGGTCCTGATGTGCGTGGGACGCCGTCCCGCCACCGACGACATGGGCCTGGACGAGATCGGCGTGGAGAGAGACCGCAGAAGGATCCTGGTGGACGAGAACTTCAAAACATCCGTGGACAATATATACGCCATCGGCGACTGCATCGGCGGCATCATGCTGGCCCACGTGGCCTCCGCTGAGGGCGGCGCCTGCCTGGAGGGCATCATGGGCAAGGAGAGGACGGTGAACCTCAGCGTCATTCCTGCCTGCGTCTATACCCAGCCTGAGCTGGCGGGCGTAGGCCTCACCGAGCAGGACTGCGAGAAACTGGCAGAGGAGAAAGGTCTTCAGTATGAGATCGGCAAGTTCCCCCTCATGGGCAACGGCAAGTCCCTCATAATCGGCGAACAGTCCGGCCTGGTCAAGGTCATCGCCGAGAAGGAGACCGGCAGGGTGCTGGGCATCCACATGGCCGGCCCCAACGCCACGGAGATAATTATGGAAGGCGCCCTGGCGCTGTCCATGGGCGCGTCGGTGAAGGACGTTCTGGACACGGTCCACGCCCATCCGACGGTGGCGGAATCCGTCAAGGAAGCGGCCCACGCGGTGTTCGGAAACGCGGTGAACATGCCGCCGGCCAAATAAGTGGCACGTTTTTTGCGACTGTTTTAGGCAGGCATGTCTGGATCCTGCTTATTTCAAACCAATTTGAGTTGAGCGAAAGGCCCCGGAGACATCCGGGGTCTTTTTGCGCAAAAAATGTTTGCTAAAAAAAACATTCATTAGTATAATTCTTACAAGAATAAGCGTCCAGATTTGTGCCATAATACCAATTCAATTACATTTTCGTAAAAGGAGATATGTTATGAGCTTAATGACCGGAGCAGAATACGTTGAGAGCCTCAGGAAACTCAACACCAGAGTGTACATGTTCGGAGAAAAGGTGGACAACTGGGTGGATCACCCCATCATCCGTCCCTCCATCCACTGCGTTGCCATGACCTACGAGCTGGCTCAGGATCCTCAGTATGAGGACCTGATGACCGCCACATCCAGCCTGACGGGCAGGCAGATCAACCGCTTCACCCACCTGCATCAGTCCACAGAGGACCTGATCAAAAAAGTGGAGATGCAGAGGCTGCTGGGCCAGAAGACTGCCAGCTGCTTCCAGCGCTGCGTCGGCATGGACGCTTTCAACGCCGTTTTTTCCACGACCTATGAGATCGACGAGAAGTACGGCACATCCTATCATGAAAACTTCAG
>JAEEOX010000214.1 GCA_016284485.1 Bacillota bacterium
CGGCCATGGACGCCATGTATGTGTATACGGGGCGCTTGGTCGTCTCCTGATACTTTTTGACCGCCAGATACATCTCATCGGTGGCGTACACCGATCCTCCCGGGGTATCCATGTAGAAGATGATTCCCTGGTTGGTGTCGTCTGCGATAAGATCATCTATGGTGTCCAGCAGGTAGTAGTGATCGTACCAGAATGAGCTGGACTGGCTGATCTCGTCCTCTATGTGGAGTACCGCCACATATTCGCCTGTGATGTCGGAAACGCTTGTACCCTCACCTTCCATGAGGAAGTCTTCGCTCACAAGGCCGTTCATGCTGTTTGAAAGGCTGCGGATGCAGGATGTGAACATGAATCCGATGAGCACGAAGATGAGAGCGATGATAAGGATCACCTTTAGCCAGGTGGGGATCCCGCTCTGTCTGGGCACACTGGCGTACTGCGGCGCTCCGTACTGGGGCTGCCTGTACTGCTGCTGATCATACTCAGGCCTCCTGTACTGCTGTCCGTAGGGGTTGCCCTCGGTATAGTACTTCTGCTGTTCCACCTTGGGAGCAGCCTGAGTCTCCTTCTTTACTTCTTTTTCTTCCGGCTGTTCGTCCGGAGTTCTATTCTCAAAATTGTCCAAAAAATTACCTCCCTGGTATAATTCTTCCGGTCTTAAGACCAGTGCCAAAAATCATACCCCAAAACCCCTGAAATGTCAATTACCGTATACTTTCCTACTCATCTTCGCCGGAGAGCGCCACTGATGCGTGGGTCACCACCAGCCTGTCGTAGCAGGAGAACATGTCTTCCACCAGAGGTTTGTCCGGCGCCTTGGTGAGAGCACTTACCACAGGCACGATCACCAGTCCTGACAGCATGGCCAGGAATCCGGCGTTGATGGGTGAGGTGAAGTACGGGCTGATGAAGACATGTCCCGTGAACATTGCCCACATGCAGCCGACCATGATCAGAATGCCTGACCCGAAGCTGACCCAGACAGATGCAGCAGTCGTCCGCTTCCAGTACAGACCGTACAGGAAGGGTGCCAGGAAGGCCCCTGCCAGAGCGCCCCAGGATATGCCCATGAGCTGGGCGATGAAGGTCACGGAGCTCTTTGCCTGGACTATGGCTATGGCTGCGGATATCACTATGAAGAAGACCACCAGGAGCCTGAGCCAGACGAGTTTGGTCTTTTCAGCCATTCCGGAGGAGGCGCCGGTGCGGGCAGGATGTTTTGCGCCCCTTCCCGAACGGATGGTCCCCGCAAGGGGTGCGATTATGTCCAGAGTAAGTGTGGAACTGGATGTGATCACCAGGGACGACAGCGTGGACATGGACGCCGACATCACCAGGATCACCACCACGCCGATGACTATGTCAGGAAGTGTTGAGAGCATGCTGGGTATGATGCTGTCGAAGACCGGCGTGCCTGAAGCGGTGTACTCAATGCTGTCACTGTAGAGTCTGCCGAAGCCTCCCAGGAAGTAGCAGCCTCCCGCCACCAGGAAGGCGAAAGCCGTGGAGATCACCGTGCCCTTGGCTATGGCGGACTCGTTTTTGATAGCGTAGAACTTGCCCACCATCTGGGGGAGCCCCCAGGTCCCCAGGGACGTCAGGAGCACCACCCCCAGAAGGTACATGGGCTGGGGCCCGAAGAAGGACACGAAGGGACCGTTCATTCCCACACCGCTCTCCCCTTCCACCTTGGAAAGGGTCACAATGGCGTTCATGAATCCGCCGTTGTCCCTCAGCACCGCTCCCACCACCAGGATGATGCCGAAGATCATTATTATCCCCTGGATGAAGTCGTTCACCGCCGTGGCCATGTAGCCGCCCAGGAGCACGTAGGCTCCCGTCAGCACCGCCATCAGAAGGACGCACCAGGTGTAGTCGATGTCAAAAGCCATGGCGAAAAGCCTGGACAGCCCGTTGTACAGGGACGCCGTGTAGGGTACCAGGAATATGAATACGATCACCGAAGCAGCAGTCTTGAGGGCTCCCGACCCGAAGCGCTTCCCGAAGAATTCGGGCATGGTGGACGAGTCCAGCTGCTGGGTGATAAGTCTGGTCCTCCTGCCCAGGATGACCCAGGCCAGCAACGACCCGATGAAGGCGTTCCCAAGGCCCACCCATGTTGACGCCAGGCCGTACTTCCAGCCGAACTGACCGGCGTAGCCCACGAAGATCACCGCCGAGAAGTACGATGTGCCGTAGGCGAAGGCCGTAAGCCACGAGCCCGCCTTACGTCCGCCCAGCACGAAGCCTGAGACGTCCGAGGCCGACCGCCTGCACAGGAATCCCACAATTACCATTAGCGCAAAAAACGCGACGAGCAAAACTGCTTTCAACAACATCTTGTCTCTCCTTAGTCTGCCCCCGCGTCCCGGTCTCTGCAAAAAATATTACTGCCGCCCGGGTGACCCACGAGCGGCAGTTTCAATATCTACTGTAATAACCATCTTGCGCATTCCGGCTGTCCCGGCCTGCGCTGCCGGACCTGCCGGCTTACCGCATACGAATCACTCCTCTTCAGTTGGTCCCTGAGTAGGAGTAATAGTATCGTGTAAGCTGTGCAAAGTTCCTTTTCATTTCGATTCTTTCCCGGGCAGGGCCCGTTTTTGTTGTTTAATAACAGTATAATACTGATTGTTTTGTTGGATGTCAACAATTATTTTTCTTCATCGTGTAGTTTTATTACGAATCCTTCCAGTTCCGAGCCCGATTCATTGATCATGATCTCGATGAATCCGTCTCCCGCTTCACCGGGAGCTCCGTCCTCATAAGTCAGACCTATGTCGATCCAACACATACGTCCTTCCGGAATGTCATCTATTCCCTGGATCCACCCCTTGACGTCAGTCCTGTGATCCCGGACAGTGGCTGCGTACGCATCCAGCAGATCCTGAAGCGTGTCCTTATCGGTGACGCTCAGATAGAAATCGTACTGAAGGGCATTGGAGTTCTGTCCCGCGTCGCTGATGTTGCAGGTGACCTCCGCTCTCTTGGCACTGGTGATCACTTCCTCCGGAAGCAGCCAGCGGTCCCTGTACACCTTGGTATCGACTATGTCCTGCAGCATCTCGATGGCTTTGTCATCGGCCGGCAGGAATATCCGTCTCTCCATGGTCCTGCCGTTTTTGAGTTCATAGCTGAATGTTATGCTGAAATCTCCGGTGTTATTCTTGCTTACCAGTCCGGAATCAACGATATATCTGTGCAGATCCACCACCTTTGAGATGAATTCTTCATCTTCAATATTGCGGTCCGTTCCGATCACGCCTGTCCCCTCATCATACAGGACTATGGCGTTATCGTAGTACATAGAAGAGGGATCGACGCTCTTTACATCTGACTTGTCCGGCACCCTGAGACCGTATCCGAAGATATCCGCCAGGAATACCATAACGAAGACCGCAGCACATATCGTTCCCACTATGAGGGGCATTATGTGTTCTTTGCTGAAGATCTTTACCGTTCTTACCAGGATGACCTTGACGATGAACCAGGTGATCACTGCTCCGAGAACAAAGCCTACCGCCATGGCAGGTCCGGACTCAAAGCCCATACCCATCATGAACCCGAGAAGCGCTGCTCCTTCAAAGGTAAGGATGGCCGTCACCAGTGCCTCCCCTCTTCTGGACATCATGTGATCTCCGGTGCGCTCAAGCTTTGCTCTTCCGAAAGCTGCTCTGGCAAGCAGTATGATGATCACTCCCGCCAGGATGTAAAGAAGTGACCTCGGTACAGTCCCCAGAAGGGGCTGCTCATTATTGATCAGAGAGATGATTTTGCCGAGGATGGGGTTGCTGATGGAGATCAGCGTTCGGGGGAGATCCCCCATACCGTAGAATCCCCTCAGGTATTCTTCTGCATAGAGCATCCCCGTGCCCACTGTCACGCACACTATTCCCATGTTGAACAGGCTGAGCAGCACCGTCATCATGGTGGTTCCGGAGAATACACCTGCGGTCACGCTCAGTGCGTACAAGAAGGTGAACATCGCTGTGGTCTCCAGAATCCAGCAGGCCACATCCGATACGCCGTAAGCAGGTACCGTGGCAACGTCATCCAGCAACGGTCCGTACAACAGGTCGGATCCGGGCGGGACAGTCCTGACTACAGGAGATAACACAAGGTAGATGACAGCCATCAGAATGATGGGAGCTATCATCATCAGCCACCCCAGGATCAAATTGCTGTTGAACAGCCTTGTTCTGGAATATGGCTGACTTATGACTGAGAAAGCCTGTGCCTGACCGTGCCACATCCTTGTTGCGATGCAGCCTGTCACTATGCTGGCTAACCCTATAAGGAAAAGGAATCCCAGATTGTTGTTGACAAGACATTCCCTGGCAAAATTACCTGCGTCATACCCAAGGCCTCTGAGGATCAGCGGGAAAATGCCTGACATGAAGTATGCTATGAAGATCAGCACCGGTATGAACCAGAACTGTTTGAGACCCTCTCTCATGAGAGGCCCTGAGATCCATCTGTTGTTACGCATCGATCTCACCTCCTTCATGAATGTCCCCAAGTTTTTCAAGGAACAGCGACTCAACTGTAACGTTGTCCAGTTCCATCAGGTCTCCTTCGAATACCATCTTTCCGTTTCTCATGAGGCCGATGTAGTTGCATATGTCCTCCATCTCCTTGGCGTTGTGGGACGAGATGAGCACCGTCATCTCCCTGTCCGCCACGTCATCGAAGATGTAATGTCTGAGCTTGTGTCTTACGATGGGGTCCAGTCCGTCCACCGGTTCGTCCAGGACCAGATAGTCCGGCTTCGCCGACATTGCCAGGCAGAAAGCCGCCTGTTTCCTCATGCCGCGGCTGAACTTACCCATGTTCTGACCCAGATCAAGACCGAAATCAGAAACCATGTGGTCGAATCTTTCACGGTCCCATCCCGGATAGATCCTGCTGTAGTAGGCAGCCATCTCGTTCATTGTATATCCCCTGAAGAAGTACACCTCATCAGGGATGAAAAGCATGCGCTCCTTAAGTCTTTCATTATCCGCCACAGGCTCTCCCTCGACGGTTATGGTCCCCTCGTCCTGGATGAGGAATCCGGCAAGGTGTCTGATTATCGTAGTCTTACCTGCTCCGTTGACGCCCATGAGCCCGTATACTGAGCCCTTGGGCACGGTCATGGTGAGATCGTCAAGAGCCTTGGTCTGCCCGAACTTCTTGGTAACGTTCTCCACCTTGATCATTTCTCATCACTCTCCTTTTTAATGATCTCAAAAATTTCCAGAGCCTTACGTTCCGACTCTTCGAATCCCATCCCAAGGCGCAAAAAAGTTTTGAAGGCCTCCGCCATCTCCTCCTCTGCCCTTGCAAGCTCCGGTCCTTCCGCCCTGATCTCGGATCTGGGGCACACGAAAGAACCAAGGCCCGTCTTGCTGTAGATGTAGCCCTGTTGTTCAAGTTCCCTGTATGCCTTCTGGACCGTATTGGGATTCACGGATATCGATTTCGACAGTTCTCTTACCGACGGCAGCTTCGTCCCCTCAGGAAGCTGGCCCATCACGATGGCATCCTTGAGATTGTCCATCACCTGTTCATAAATCGATTTCCTTGATCTGGGATCGATCTCGAACATCCGGTTTCCTCCTTTTTAACTGCGGGATGCGGCCGTACGTCTCCGCCTCCCGCCTGCAAAATATGATATTTAAATATCCCCTTTTCAAAAAACAGTGTACTACTTGTAATAGTACACTGTCAACACTTTCTTTATATATTTTGCGGATCACTATCTGTAGGTGATCTCCTGCCCCATGGAAAGCACGTGGTCCGCGTACTTATCCACCGCCTCCAGGTCGTGGGACACCATGACGATGGTGACTCCCTTGTTGTGGTTCAGGTGGTGAAGGATGCCGTACATCTCGTACTGAGCCTCGGGGTCCAGGCCCGCTACCGGCTCATCCACCAGAAGCATCTTCCTGGTGGCGCAGAGTGCCCTTGCCAGAAGCACTCTCTGCTGCTGACCTCCGGAAAGATCCCTGTAACAGGCTTTCTTCAGGTCCTCCAGTCCCAGGAGCTCCATGTTATTGTCGGCCTCCTCCTTCATCTCCGGTGTGTAAAAAGCTCTTTTGCCCAGAGAGGAAATGAATCCCGACCTTACGATCTCTTCGACGCTTGCGGGGAAGTCCTTCTGCACGGCGAACACCTGAGGCAGATATCCCATGTCGCGCCTTGTGAAGCCTTCACCCAGGATCACCTTACCCTTCAGGGGCTGCACCAGTCCCAGAATGGTCTTCATCAGCGTGGACTTGCCGGAACCGTTCTTGCCGACTATGGCCAGATAGTCCCCTTCGCTGATCACGAGATTCAGATTCTCCGCCACTATTATGTTTTCGTACCCCAGGGTAACGTCCTTCAGCTCTAACTGAGTCTGCATTTGATGCTTCCTCTCTCAAATTATTTTTTTCATTATATCATGAAAATTTTGTTATGGCACTATTTTGTTTAATGTGATACAATTAACGTAGGCGAATTATCGGAGTAATGACGAAGAGGAAGCCATGTACAGCATAGGAGATACAGTCATATACGGAACAGAGGGTATCTGTGAGGTCACTGACATCACCGTTATGTCTTTTGGCGGGGAGAAAAGCGAGTATTACATCCTCACCCCCATCTCCAAGAGACAGAACACCATCTATGCTCCGACAGACAACGATAAGATCAAAAAACGCATGCGCAGCATCCTGACTTCCAAGCAGGCCAGGAAGCTCATCGACTCCCTTCCCATGGAACCCATGGAATGGATCGAGAACAGTCATGAGAGGCAGGACGCTTTCAAGAACGTTCTTCTTTGCGGTTCTCCCGAAGAAGTATTTTCCATGCTGACCGCTCTGTACAAAAAGCAGAACGAGCAGGAAGCCATCGGCAAGAAGCTGCACGCCTCCGACGAGCGCTTCATGAGGGACGGCGAAAGGATGCTCTTCAGCGAGCTCGCCTACGCTCTGGGGACAGATACTAACGAGATCGTCAGGGAGGTCTTCCTCAGCATGAGGTGATCCGGTCCGCCTGAACATATAAGATATTGACTGCCGCCGGGCAGTGTATTCGACTTCGGTCCGCACCGTTAGGCCTTTGAAGGTGCGGGTTGCCGGAGTTTTTATTTTTGGAGGTAACATAATGGAATGGCTGATTCTGCTGGCAGCTGGCGCTGCCGAGGTCACCTGGGCGGTGGCCATGAAATACTCTGAAGGTTTTACCAGGCTGGCACCGTCCGCGGTGACAGCAGTCTTCTACATCCTGAGCGCAGTGCTCCTTGCGGCAGCCCTGCGGAAGCTGCCCCTGGGAACTGCCTACGCCATGTGGACAGGCTTCGGCATAGTCGGGACCACGCTCCTGGGGATCTTTCTGTTCAAGGAAGTCCTGAATCTGCCCCAGGTCATCTGCATAGTGATGATCGTGGCCGGGATCGCGGGCCTCAAGCTGCTGTCGTAAAAGATTTTCCCACTTCTTTGGGTCATATTTCATGAGATCAGGCGTATCTGACCCATTGTTTTTGTATTTCTTTGGGTTGAAAAGCATCGAATAATGCTTCCTTGACCCACCACATCGTCCAACCTTTGGGTCGAAAGGAAGCGTAATTTGTAATTTTGACCCATCACAACGTCCAACTTTTGGGTCGAAAAGCATCAAAAAAAGCTTCCTTGACCCATTTCATCACCCAAACTTTGGGTCGAAAGGAAGTGTAATATGCAATTTCGACCCATCTGATCACAAATGAAAAGGAGGCACTTCCGGGAAGTGCCTCCTTTCGTTTGCAGTGATCTCAGAACATGCTGAGCTGGTCTGTCTCCGACAGGCCGTCGAACACGCCGTATTCCTTCAGGTAGTTCATGGTGGTCTTGTTGAGTTTGGTCCTCTTCATGACCTCTTCCAGAGTGTCGAAGGGTTTTTTGCGGTATTCCTCCACCAGTGAGATGGCGGCGGAGTCCCCTATTCCGTTGATGGCAGCAAAGGGCATAACCAGTTTGCCGTCTTCCACGGTGAACTTGAGAGCTTCCGAGCGGTCCAGTGACGGCGGCAGGAACTCCAGTCCTCTGCAGTAGACCTCGTAGGCCACCTCCAGCACGGTGTAGTCGGAAAGTTCCTTGGCCGTAGCGTTCTTGCCCTTC
>JAEEOX010000215.1 GCA_016284485.1 Bacillota bacterium
GCCTTGCCTTTGAATTACTAGTGATCCTTAATATATCGGAATCCACTGGTAAGAATTGGCGGGCCGTTACTAGTGTTTTTTCATAATCATGATTTCACTAGTAAGAATTGGCGGGCCGTTACTAGTGTTTTTTCATAATCGTGATTTCACTAGTAAGAATTGGCGGGCCGTTACTAGTGTTTTTTCATAATCATGAATTTACTAGTAAATAAAAGCGGCAGTTTACTAGTAAAAATGCGATTTCACAATTTCACTAGTAACCAACGGCGTCCACATTACTAGTACTTGCGCAAAAAACAAATTTCGCTAGTAAATTGCATCCAATATTTACTAGCGGTTTTGATGTTTTGCACTTTTACTAGTAATTCCCTGCAAAAAACTACTAGTGAAATCTCAATTCCAAACAATCACTAGTAATCTCCGCTCACATGCCCACCCCCCGGCTTCAGGACATTAAAAAAGCCGCCCCCGGGGGAGCGGCTGTGAGATCTCTTAGTGTTCAGTTTCCAGAATTCCGTAGTCTTCGTCGTTTCTCTTGTAGACCACGTTTACGTTTCCGGTCTCAGCATCCAGGAATACGAAGAAGTTGTGTCCCAGAAGCTCCATCTGCAGGATGGCTTCCTCTGAAGTCATGGGTGTCAGAGTGAACTTCTTGGTCTTGGCGATGGTAGCCTCTTTCTCTTCGGCCTGATCCGTATCCGGGATCTCCTCGTATCTTACGCTGCCCTTGCCCTTGTTCCTCTTTACCAGTTTCTTCTTATATTTGGATAACTGCTTTAAAAGCTTCTCAGCTGTTTCGTCGATGGCGTCATTGATGTCCTGTGCAACTGCCTCAGCTCTGAAAAGGTTTCCCTTGGTGGAGATGGTGGCCTCTACCTTTACCTTCGCCTGCTCGGGGTGCATCACAACCTTCGCCTGTGTGTCATCGGGAAAGATCTTGTCCATCTTGGCAAATTTCTTATCGATGGCTTCCTGAATTCTGTCGCTTACTACGATGTTCTTCCCTGTTACGGTCGTCTTCATAGCTATACCTCCTTGATTTGTAAAAAAGCTTTCCGGCTGACCTGGTCTTTGACCCCACACTTGCCTTTACCCGCTTTGCGGAGGACTTACTTCTAAAGCACGCCATGCTCATCCGGGGCATCTCCTCCGGACTTACGTGGATCCCTTCGCCCGTGCCTGGCTTGGATTTGCAACCACAGACCCGGATCACTTTTTCTTTATTATATCACTGCCTGCAACTATCTTCAAGTGAGCATTAGGTGAAGATGTGGCATCCTTTTCAGCATATTGTATCCGCTCCCAACAAGATGTAGCCTATGAACATGTACTATTTTGCAAAAGACCGAAAACCGGACCGCATCAGGGAGGCCCTGCTCCAGCTGATCTTCCCCATGGGCACATACTGCGTCATATGCGGAAGCCTCATCGACTCCCACCGCCGCTGGTCCGTCTGCGACAACTGCATGAAGGCCCTGAACAAGGGCAACATCTACATCGACCTCGCGGAAGAAGCCGCATCCGGCAACATCATGTCCCACCTGGACTCCGCCTCCTCCTGTCTGGTCTACGGCCTCCACTCCAAAAAACTGGTCTTCGACCTCAAATACAACAAAAGGACCTATCTTTCAAGGCCCATTTCAATGATCATGGCTGACCGGATCATCTGCGACGAGAGGCTGCGGCCCCTGGTGGACACAGTGGATCTGGTGGTCCCGGTACCCCTGCACAAAAGCCGTCTGAGAAAGAGAGGCTTCAACCAGTCCGCCCTGATCTCTTTGGATCTGACCGCAAGGCTCAACGCTCTCCGGGACGGCCGCCCTGTCCTGAACGTTCCCGACTGCCTCCTCCGCCAGCGGCTGACCGTCTCCCAGCGAAGCGTGTCCGGAAGTGAGCGTAACCTGAATCTCGAGAATGCCTTTACGATCAACCCCAAGCGCAAAACACTCGTATCCAACGCCGTGATCCTCCTGGTGGATGACATCCTGACCACAGGTTCCACAGCCGATCACTGCGCAGAAGCCCTTAAGGATGCAGGCGCCGCTGAGGTCCACTTCATCTCCCTTGCCACCGGCAACTATCACCTAAAAGGCTGCGAGAGGAGAAGGGATGATGAAAGTTTCATAGACCGCGGGGCATCTTCAGATCGTATGCCTGAATGATCCTGTCGGTCAGTCCCGACAGTCTGGCTGCACGGCGGTCGTTGTCCACCATCTGATTCAGATATTTCTGCTCGCCTACGAGGACAACGTTTTTTGCGCCACGGGTGATGCCGGTGTAGATCAGGCTCCTTGTGGAAAGCAGCGGCGGGAACCATGACACGGGTATCACTACGGTCTCGTACTCGCTGCCCTGGCCTTTGTGGATGGTTATGGCGTAGGCCAGCTCCAGTTCGTCAAGCTCAGTGTACTCATATTTTACGTAACGCCTGCCGCATCCAATACCCGTGCTGTCATCGTCGAAGACCACCGCAAGGGAGCGTTCCGCCGGGTCCACGCCTATGATTGTGCCTATCTCGCCGTTGAAGATGCCTCTTCCGTCCTCCAGGGCGTGATCCGTGCTCTCCCTCTTGTAGGCCAGGCCGTAGTCGTTCTTTATCTGCATCACCTTGTCGCCTTCTCTGAAGATCCTCTTGCCGAAGGTCATCTCCTCCTTCTCGGGATCTTTTGGATTAAGCTCGTCCTGAAGTCGGACGTTCAGGTCTGCGGTGCCCAGCAGCCCCTTTCTGGAAGGGGTCAGCACCTGGACCTCCCCGTCCTTGTGGTCCAGGGCGTAACTTACGATGGCGTCCTGTATGTCCTTCTGCCTCTCAAGGCTCATGAACCTGAAATTACCGGCGGCATCGTCGATCAGCGGGTAGTCGCCCACGTTGATCCTGTGGGCGTTCATCACTATGCCGCTCTCCGCCTCCTGGCGGTAAATATCCTTCAGTATGACGGTGTTGAAGCAGCCTGAATCTATGAGGTCCTCCAGGACCTTTCCTGCCCCCACCGAGGGAAGCTGGTCCTTGTCGCCTACTATGATCAGCCTGGTCCCGTCCTTTATGGCATCCAGCAGGGCGCTCATCAGAAAGATATCCAGCATGGAGGCCTCGTCCACTATGACGCAGTCGTATTTCAGGGGGGAGTCGGCATTCTTTGCAAAAAACATATTGCCCGTCAGTTCGTCGTAGTAGTACTCCAGGAGCCTGTGCACGGTCTGGGCGAAGTGACCGCCGGTCTCGGTGATGCGCTTGGCAGCGCGACCCGTGGGAGCGGAGACTGCCACCTTCTGGCCGGACTGTTCCAGTATGTAGATGATGGCGTTAAGGATGGTGGTCTTGCCTGTGCCGGGGCCTCCGGTGATCACCGTGGCTCCGCTGGTGACTGCAGAAAGCACCGCCTGCCTCTGGGTCCCGGAAAGATCTATGCTCTTCTCGTCCTCGAATCGTCTCAGGTAGCTCTCGGGGTCGTCCACCACGTTCTTCATCTCCTGTGCGTCCTGAGCTGAAAGGCTCACCAGGCGGGAAGCTGTCCTGCTCTCCGCCCTGAAGAGACTGTAGAAGTATACCGCCTCTTCATCTGCCACCGAAGTGGCGTACATGGTCCCCTCCAGCACCATCTCGCTCAGAGCTTCTTCCGCCTGAGCCCTTGGCACGTCCAGCATGTCTGAGACGTCCTGTATGAGATCCTGCCTTCTGACGTAGCTGGAGCCCTCTGAAAGGGAGTAGCTCATCCTGTATCTCAGGGCAGCTTTGACGCGCCTGGGATCAGATCTGCCCACCCCTGTCCTGGCGGCTATCTCATCGGCCTTCCTGAATCCAAGGCGCGGGAAAATATCAAGGAGCGAGTATGGGTCCTCCCTGACCAGGTCCAGAGCCCTCCCCCTCATCTCATCATAGAGTTTTATGATGTAGTAGTCTGAGAGCCCTGCGTCTCTTAAAAACCAGGTCACGTCCGGCGCGACCTGGCTTATCTTTGTGATCTGTCCCTGGATCAGCGTATCCATGAAACTCCTCTGAAATATGCGATGAATTTATGTTTCTTGTATCTCTTTGCCAGTTCCAGAAGCTCTCTTCTGGTGTTCTTCCTGGGCTCGATGTGGAGCCTCTCCACCAGCATTTTGAGCATGGCCTCGCTCTCCTCCGGAGTTTCGGTTATGCCGGCCTCCATCAGGTCGTTGCCGTCGATGGCCAGATCCTCCACGAATATGGGATCACTGTTCTTCTCGAACTCTCCGAAAAGATACATTTTGGACTTTATCTTCGTTTCGATATCATATCCGAAGACGATCATCATGGCCTTCTGAAGCTGCAGCAGATAGTCCGACCTCTCCATGGGCGCGTGTTCATAGCAGAATTTTTTGAGGGTCTGGGGCTGCTGGCAGAAATGGAACTCCGGAAGATCCCTGGCAACATCCTCCAGATGGGTCCTCAGTTCCCCCTCATATCCCAGCTTATCGATGGCGGCGAGAGCCTTCCTCTTGGAGAGCATGGACATCAGCACGCCCATCCTTCTCTCCGGTATCATCTTGGTCTTCTCGATGTTGTTGCAAAGCTCGGTGAGCTCCTTCTTCTCCCTTCCGGTGAGATTGTCGGCCACCTCTGCTCCCAGGATGTATCTCAGGACTCCCATGTCCACGATCATGTTCAGGGCCTTGCCTGCGTACTCCGCTCCCATGATCTGAAGGAACTCCTTGCCGATCCTGGAGGACTTAACGGTATCAAGACCTTCCTTGTTGGCTATGATGGCCTCATACACGGGCTGAGTCATGTCGAATCCCAGATCGGCCACCAGCCTGAAAGCCTTCATTATCTTGAAGGGTTCTTCCCTGAAAAGCTCCGCCGGGTCTCCGACGGTCCTGATGAGTCTGGCGGTGATGTCGCTCTTTCCGCCCTTCTCATCCACGAACTTGCTGCCGCTGTCGGCAATGGCGTCCACGGTGAAGTCTCTTCTCTCCAG
>JAEEOX010000023.1 GCA_016284485.1 Bacillota bacterium
GTACAAAAAAGATAAGTAGCAAAAACGCAGTTGGCAGATGCGTTTACGCGTTGAACGCGTCAGCGAGGAGCAGGGGCTATGCCCCATGTGGAAAACCCCGCGTTAGACGCGGGGTTGGTTTTTTTGTGGGATGGGGCGCAAAAAACAGGAAACACTTGCCAAGTGCGGCAGTTTTGGAATACACTTGGAACGTATAATAGCGATCTACGAACGGTGACTTTATGATAAACGTTGATACGCCGGTCCGCTACAGGGTGTCCTACGCCATCGGGCGCCTGATCTGCAGGGGGCTGGCACGGAAATATGAATTCGAAACAGACGAGATCCCCGAGACCGGGGAGCCCTACATACTGGTGTCCAACCACCTGACCGAGTCGGACCAGATCTTCGCCATGCTGGGGAGCCCGCGGCCCATATATTTCGTGTGCGGCGAGCACCTCCTCAGGAACAAGCTTTACGGCAAGCCCCTGAAACTCCTGGCGGTCCCGATCCCCGTGGAGAAGGGCAAGTCCTCGCTTTCCGCGGTGAGGGAGATGATCCGCAGGGTGAGAGCCGGCCGCAGCGTCATGATCTTCCCCGAGGGCAGGCGGTCCTACCACGGACGGACCCTGCCCCAGCCGGAGGCTTTGGGCAAGTTCATCAGACAGGCGGGCTGCACGCTGGTGACCTACAGGCTGACCGGCGGGTTTTTCGTACAGGCCAGATGGTCCCGCAAAAAACGCCGCGGCCCGGTGAAGGGCCACGTGGTGGGCGTCTACACATCAGATGAGCTGAAGGCCATGACCCCCGCCCAGATCACGGAGATCGTCAACCGCGACATCCGTTCCGACGCCTACGCGGAGCAGCGGAAGCTGATGTGGACCTACGAAGGCGGCGACCCGGCGGAGGGCATGGAGAAGTATCTCTTCAAGTGCCCGGTCTGCGGCGCCTACGACCGCATGTGGGCCAAAGGCGACGAGTTCGGCTGCTCGGCCTGCGGCATGAAGGGCCGGATCGACGAGCACGGCTTCCTGGTGGGCACCGCCCCAGGCGCAAAACATCCGGATGCGCCAGCATCCGACACTGCGACCACCGACGCGACCGACACCGCCGCAGCATCCGGCACTGCACCGGGGTCCGCCGCAGCATCCGACACCGCGCCCCTCCCCTTCGACAACACCTACGACTGGACCCGCTGGATGGAAAAAGAGTTCGACCGCTACGTGGAGGAGTCGGGAGATAAGCTGCTTTTCACCGAGAAGGCCGCCACCCTCTTCGAGAAGGATGACAACTACAAGGACGTGGACCTGGCAACCTGCGACGTGGAACTCTACAGAGACCGGATGGTCATGGGCGAAAGAGTCTTCAGATTCAAGGAGATACCCAGCCTCACCATCATCTACTCCGATGTGATGTTCTTCACCCACGGCGGGGTCTACTACGGGATGAAGGGCGACCTGTTCCACGCGTGGAAGTGCGCCAGACTGTGGCAGCTGGAGCAGGGCATCGCCGACGATCCCACCAGAGAGATCTGAGGGTCGCAGGACAGCCGGAGCAGACCTGGAACTTAGGACCCGAGAACATCAGCGGCAGACCCGGATCTGAGGGCCGCAGAGGAGTCCAACATCAAGGAGATCGCACAGGGCCACAGAACAGCTTTCTGAGCCGTCGAAGCCGGGCGGAGGACAAATACCCCGAAAAACCCCGACAGACCCCTAAAAACCCTCAAAAATCCCCAAAAAAACTCCTTGCAAAACCAATTGTTAGGCAATATAATATACAAGCACGATTGTGCGCCGCGACACACGCCGCGGACTTCCCGGGACGCCAGGCTTCGTCCGTAAGCGTCCGGGCTAAAAGTTATTTTTAGGATGCCGATCAAGTTTCAGGAAGGATCCGACCCGGATGACGTGCGCTTAGAAACGTATGCCGTCTGCAGTGAAGAAACTCCCCGGAACCCAGTAGGCAGAGCCGAAAAGGTTCACGCACCGGCCCGCAGACGGGCGACAGGCAGCGGGAACTCAGTAGGTAGAAAGGATCAGAACAAGATGAGTTCATTCATCGCAAAACCTGCAGAGATCGAACGCAAGTGGTACGTCGTCGATGCAGAGGGCAAGACTCTCGGAAGGCTTGCTTCAGAGGTGGCCATGGTTCTCAGAGGAAAGAACAAGCCCATCTACACACCACACGTTGACTGCGGAGATTACGTAATCGTCATCAACGCAGAGAAAGTTGTTGTAACCGGTAAGAAGAGAACCAACAAGATCTACAAGAAGCACACCGGATATCCCGGCGGACTCAGAGAGATCACCTTCGACAAGTTACAGCAGAAGAAGCCCGAAGAGATCATCAGACATGCTGTAAAGGGCATGCTTCCTGATGGAAAGCTTGGCAGGCAGATGTTCAAAAAGTTAAAGGTCTATGCCGGATGTGAGCATCCTCACACAGCACAGAAGCCTGAGACTATGGAAATTTAACGGGAGGAAATGACAATGGCTAAAATGCAGTATCAAGGTACAGGCAGACGTAAGTCTTCAGTTGCCAGAGTTAGACTGATCCCCGGAACAGGCAACATCACTGTCAACAAGAAGAGCTTGGAAGATTACTTTGGAATGGAGATCGTTAAGAGAGAGGTCAGACGTCCTCTGGAAGTGACAGGAACCGAAGGCAAGTTCGACGTAGTCGCAACAGTTGTCGGCGGCGGCTTCACAGGCCAGGCCGGAGCCCTCAGACACGGTATCGCAAGAGCCCTTTGCGAAGCTGACGCGGAAGCTTACAGAGCACCGCTGAAGGCAGCCGGATTCTTAACAAGAGACTCTAGAATGAAGGAAAGAAAGAAGTACGGTCTCAAAAAGGCCAGAAGAGCATCCCAGTTCTCAAAGAGATAATCGACCGCAAATGTGCAAAAAACCCCAGGCCGCAAGGCTCGGGGTTTTTTCGTGTCTTCTATAATATCAGTTTATCAGTTCTCCGTCGTGCAGCCTTAACATCTCGTCTGCCCGTTGGCCGATCTCGGGATCATGGGTGACGATCACCACACAGTAGCCATCTTCGTGGGCCAGGGCCTGGAGGATGCTGAAGATCTTGTCGCCGTTTTCGGAGTCCAGGTTGCCTGTGGGCTCGTCTGCCAGGAGAACTTTGGTGTCCATGCCAAGGGCGCGGGCTATGGCCACTCGCTGCTGCTCGCCCCCGGACAACATCGCCGGAAAGCGATCCAGAGTGGTGTCGGGAAGACCCACCTTCCCGATGAGCTCTGCGGCGCGCTTTTTGGCCTCAGCTGGCTTCATGCCACGGAGTTCCATGGGATACATGACGTTTTCGGCCACCGTAAGAAGGGGGAAAAGTCTGAAATCCTGGTAGATCACAGCCACTTTTTCCCTGCGGTACTTCTCAAGGTCGATGTCTGCGGTTGACACGTTCTCGCAGAGAACGCTGCCGTCGGTGGGCACGTCCAGACCTGCCATCAGTGACAGCAGGGTGGTCTTGCCTGAGCCGGAGCTGCCCATTACCGCGTAGACCCTGCCCGCCCCGAAGGCGCAGGAGATACCCTTCAGAGCCTCGACCCGCTGGTACTGGGACTGATATACATATTTCACATCGCGCAGTTCAAAAACGCTCATATTTTCCTCCTTCGTCATTCACGGACGGTCAAGAGTTCCATGAGATCGGTCTTGCCGATCATCTTTATCGAAATGGCTGTGCCCAGAAGATAGCAGATCAGGAAGCCCGCCACTGCCAGGGGCTGGGTCAGCCCGCCTGCGTAGAGTCTGGTCAGTGCAAGGCAGCCGGCGAGGCACCCTATGAGACACAGGATGGTCTGTTCCAGGAAGAAGGAGCCGAACACCCGGCTCTTTTTCGCGCCGAAGCCCCGCATCAGTGCGAACTCTCTGCGCCTGGAATAGGTCATCAGCCAGGATACTATGAATCCCATGAGTGCGATCAAGGCAGAGATCACGCCGGACATGACGCGGCCCATGGCGATGTTGCGCCTCATGTTTTCCGTGAGCTTCAGGAAGGATGCATCACGGAAAAGCACGGTGGTGCGGATCTTGGAGATGTGCCCCACGGAACTGAAGCCCGTTTCTCTGAGCCTCTCACGGACTGTTTCCAGTTCACGGGCGGAGGTCAGATGGAATCTGCAGGTCCGGAACGAGAATCTGTTGAAGAACTCCCGCATGTATTCCACATTGAGCCCCGGGATCACTATGCTGTCCGGGACATCCCTGTCCGTCAGCACCGATGGCGGGATATAGCAGGCCAGGGGCACGTAGATGTGCGCTTTGCCCTCGTTCTGAACGTAGCTGCCTACAGCCTGAACGGTTATGGGCTGCTCATCCAGGTCGATCTGAAACATGAAGGAGATGGTGTCACCCAGGGACATGCCGTGGTTCGACAGGAACTCGGTGCTGCACACTGCCGGGATCACCTTGGATCTCTCGGCATTGGTCAATCTGAGATAAAGAGGCTTCATTTCTGTTTCCAGAAGCATGGATTCATCCCAGCCTTCCAGCCAGGTAATGTAGGGGTCTGAATAATAGAACTCCTTGGCAGCATCCAGAGCGTTCAGGGCCACAAGCTCGGGCTGGCCGTTGATCCAGCTCTGACGGTGCTCGAGGCTGAATGAACTGTCTGTGAAAGGCGGCATCTCCTCCGGGATCCAATAGTGGAAACCGTAGGAGACCGACACGTCCGAGACACCCTCCACACTCTGAAGGGTCTGAAGGGCCTGAGTGGTTATGGCCAGGTCTGAGTAGTACCGCCCATCCAGGCTCACCACCATACCGTCCAGATCGGAGCTGTCCAGGATATTATCCAGTTCATCCTGCCAGCCCTGATAAATGCCTCCGAGGAAGATCACGGTCACCGTAAGAACCAGGGAGATCAGGGGTACCAGGAGAGATCTGAGACCGCCGCGGCGTATGGAAAGAGCTGCGAAACGCAGGCCGCCGCTAAGTGAAGCGGATGTTTTGCCATGGGGTACGCGGACACGGCTTTTGCCCTTCCTGCGGGTCCCGCTTTTGCTTGCGAGGTTAAGGAACATGAGGCAAAAAATCATAGCTATAACCACGATCCCAAGCATGGCCAGAATGTTTGGCCAGATCGCTATCTTAAGGTCGAAGGCCATCTTTTTAACGATACCGACGGACGTCTCACTGTACCAGAGGAAACCTTCGCCCCCGCTGACGGCAGATGCAAGACGGGAAATGAGACCGATCACAGCGGGCCTCAGGGCAGTGCCTATGACCGTTCCCGCCAGGGAAGATGCGCCGCATATGAGAAAGGCTCCCGACAGGAACCAGAGGGCGATCTGGCGCCGGGGAGTTCCGAGAGAGACCATTATCTTCACCGAGTCATTCTGCCTGCCCACGAAGAGGAAAGCGAAGAGGAGAAGCACGGCCAGAATGCCTGCTGACGAGACGATCAGTACGTTGACAGAAGTTTTTCGAACGTCCCGGAAGGGTTTTACAGCACTGTTGTATCCCTGGTCCAGCAGAGTCACTCTGACCTGGCCGGGAACCATGGCCCTGATGGTCTCCACCGCTTCCTCAGCCATGTCGTTATCCAGTGAAACAGTTCCCAGGAGGTAGCCGAACAGGGGCTCGTCAGCATCATCCTGGATGACCCAGACCATCCCGTAGTTATCCAGAGATTTGTTGGCGATGCCGGAGACGGTGAAAGACTGTTGCCGGTCCGTCGCCTTAAGGTAGTAGCGGTCATCCGCTGCACAGGCAAGCCTGAGGATGTCGAAACTGTCCCCCGGTTTGAGGCCCAGGCAGCTGGCGAAGTCATAGCTTACGATGCACGAACCGGGAGAATTCGGGTCGGGCATGGAGCCTTCGGCCAGCTGCAGATCGTTTTGCTGGAAAACATACACGTTCTCTGCGTCCCTGCAGGGCACCACGCGGACGTAATTGTTCATGACGCGGTACTGTTCGGCAGACGTGACGAAGACGTCGGGGATGTTTTCGTCAGACGTATATTCAAGATAAGGGAGGTCATCCACTTCCGTGAATGATTCCACACGGAATATGTCCAGACCGTTCATGGGGTAGGCTCCGATGCGCCTGGAGGTGCGGTTGGTATCCACGAAGGAGCCGTTCAAAACATAGGCCTTGCCCTTTTCGGGTACGAACCCGGTATCACCGGTGAGTATGTCAAGGTATTTGCCGGTCCTGTCCTTCTGTGAGTAGAGGGCCTTCTTAAGGGTCGCGGTGTAATAGAGGGTGGATGCTTCGGTAATGACCGGCTGGTTATTCTCATCCCACTCCACACCCTGATAGCGGATATCGGAAAAACTGCCGGCAACGATGACAGCCTTGTTGCCGTAAGGGGTACCGGCGGTGCGCCGGTCGTAGCCCTCCACGAAGCCGGAATATGTGCAGCCCTTGTTCCATGCGGTTACGCCGGGGACGGCCAGGATGGCTTCACTGTCCAGGTCATCCAATGCCTGCCTGGCATAGACGTCCGGCACATCTTCGTTGGGATATTCGGTGCCCATGTACTCCAGGAGCGCAATAGAGCGGTAACCATCCTCGCAGGCGTCCATCATGGCGTTGCAGTACATGAGCACGCTGAGAGACAGGATCATGGTCACAGTCAGGAAAACAATCAAAATAGAGAACAGTGCCGTGCGGCCCCGTTCCCTTAGAATTGAATTGATCCCGTTCCGAATAATCATTCTGCCCACCTGTTTAAACATACAGACAATTAGCGAAATCATAGTACCATATAAGCGGAATAGCCGTCAATGCGGTATGTGGGTAGCTGCG
>JAEEOX010000024.1 GCA_016284485.1 Bacillota bacterium
AATTCGTACGCTCCATCCATCTTCTTGCCGACGGCGAAGATGTGACAGCAACATATGCGGACAACTGTTCAGTGGAAGATAACCAGGACGGAACCTATACGGTAAGCTTCACCGATCTCCCGCAGCTGGATGACAACAGGGAGGAGATAACCTACACCATCGAGGAAGCTCCGATCCCCAACTACAAGGCTGACAAAACAACTGTAGGCAACGGCGAGACCATCACCAACACCTACACCGAGCCTGAGACCGTTGATATCCCCGTGACCAAGACATGGGCAGACAACAACGACCAGGCAAAGAAGAGACCTGCAAGCATCACTGTCAACCTGCTGGCTGACGGAGACAACATCCAGAGCGTGCAGATCACTCCCGACAAGGATGGCAACTGGGCATACACCTTCACAGAGCTTCCCAAGTATCAGCAGGACGGCGAGACTGAGATAGTCTACACCGTGACCGAACAGCCCGTGGCAGGTTATACCACTACCATCGAAGGATTCAAGATCACCAACACATACAACACTCATCCGCCCACAGGAGATGAGATGAATCTCGGTCTTTGGATCGGTATCATGCTGGCTGCAGCTGCGATCGCTGTCTTTGCAGCTTTCAGGCTCAGACGCAGCAGATAAGAACTGAATAACTTATGATCATATCGGCGTGGCTCAACGGTCACGCCGATATTTTTTTATACGGAATATTTGACGTTTTCAGCCGGTCTGATGGCCTGCCGTCCCAATTTGCGGCAGTGCACTTACACATGCCTCAAAGCGCGAAACAGAGCCTCACAGCGGGTCATCCCCTGCGGGGGCATCCATAAGAAGCAAAAGAAGCCCCGAAGGGCTTCTTTTCTAAAAGGACTCATTATCAAAACTGTATTCTTCCTAGATCAGTGATGCCACGCACTTTTCCAGGTCTGCCATATCGGCGGTGGGTTCGAATCTTGCGACCACCTCACCCTGCCTGTTCACGACGAACTTGGTGAAGTTCCACTTGATGTCGGGATTCTTTTCCCAGTTCTTGTCGTTCTTTGCGAACATCAGCTTGAGGATGGTGGAGTGCTTTCCCTTGGGAAGACCTTCGAAACCCTTCTGCGCCTTAAGGTAAGCGTAGAGGGGAAGCTGGTTCTCTCCGTTGACGTCGGATTTTTTCATCTGCGGAAATGCTGTGTTATAGTGCAGCGTGCAGAACTGGTGGATCTCGTCATCTGTTCCGGGAGCCTGGTTGCCGAACTGGTTGCAGGGAACGTCGATGATCTCAAGTCCCTGATCGTGATACTTCTCATACATCTCTTCCAGCTGCTCATACTGGGGAGTGAATCCGCAGCCCGTAGCTGTGTTCACGATGATCATTACCTTGCCTTCATAATTGGAAAGGGATACGTCCTCACCTGCCGCATTCTTTACGCTGTAATCATAAATTCCCATGTTCATTCTCCTTTGGTAATACTACTTGCTGCCCTCCTGCCTCTTTTCGTGGAAAAGCAGCATCATCTCATCCAGTAACTTTTTAAGCTCCGCGGCATGCTCAGCTCCGGCGATGCACCCCGCCAGCTGTTCAGGCACCTTTGCTGCTTCTTTTTTCAGGGCTTCGCCTTTCTCCGTTATGGTAACGATCAGGTCCCTTGCGTCCTCTGCCGAACGTTCTCTTGTGACCAGGCCCTTCTCCTCCAGTTTCTTGAGGACCGGAGTAAGAGTGCCGCTGTCCAGGAAAAGCCTCTCCTTCAGGTGTCTTGTGACCACCTGCTTTTCCTCCCACATGACCATCATGGTCACATACTGGGTATAGGTCAGGTCCAGTTTCGAAAGAAACGGTGTGTACGCGTTTACGATCTCCTTGGCGCAGACGTACAGCGGGAAGCAGATCTGATTGTCCAGGAGCAGTGCCTGACAGACCTCATCGTTGTTTACTTTTACCTTCTTATCTTTATCAGCCATTTACTATCTTCTCCGCGAATTCTTTAGCCGCCTTCAGGTCATCTGCATCGGGTCTGCCCTTGTGCATGGGGCCGAAGGATCCTCTGCAGTAAAACTCTTCTTTAGCCTGAGGAATGCCCTTCTCTTCAAGGAGCTTGCCCACCTGCTTATATGTGGACTTCACCAGTGCTGCTGTGCTGAAGTTCACCACCTTGCCCACGTTGACGCCGTTGTTGGCAATGAAGCTCTTGATGTTGTCATCCACGCCATATGCGTATACTGAGCTTCCAAGGAACAGGATGTCCACATCCTCGGTGAGAGGTACATCCGTTGTAAGTGCCTCCACTCCAATGGCTTCGCTGATGGCCTTGGCCAGTTTCTCTGTGTTCCCTCCGCGGGAATAATATCTGATCGCTGTTTTCATATATTCAACCTCCGGTGTTCTAATTGATTTAGCAAAATCAATTTAACACAATCAATTAGTCTTGTCAACAGTTTTTCCGAATTTTTTTTGCGCAAAAAAACGGCCCGCCCGCGCAGACCGTTTTATCCTATATGTTCAGTGTTTCCAGCCAGACTTTCACATCGGCCTCCCCTGCTTTGCCGGGGAATCTCTTCTCGGCGATGAACTCCGCACCGGGAGCTGATGGCTTAAGCTCCGCCATGGTGTTTCCCATGCCGCTGGACCCGGATGTGGCGAAAAGGACTATCTTCTTCCCTGCGAGGTCATACTGCTCAAGGAAGGTGTTGATGATGGTGGGCGCCACGTACCACCAGATGGGGAATCCCAGGAAGATCGTGTCCACCTCTGCCATGTTCTCCACCCTGCAGTCAGCTGCAACAGGCGGACGGAAGCTCTTGTTCTTCATCTCAACGGAGCTCCTGCTCCTGAAGTTCATCCAATTCAGATCTTTTTTGGTATAGGGAGTCTCCGGCCGGATCTCGAAAAGCTCCGCGCCAAGTTCGTCGGCTACCTTGCGTGCCAGCTTTGCTGTTACGCCGCTTGCACTGAAGTATGCTACCAGTTTGCTCATATCTCTAAGTTCCTTTCTTCTTGGCTCAGTATCGCTTCCACCTGCTCCCTCTTCTCATAAAGTACGCATCCCATTACTTGTTCATCAGGGCAGCGCCTGCATCCCAGGCCTGTCCTACCTTTTCGCCTACCACGTAGTATCCCAGACGGAACTGGTCGAATACCAGTGCCTCAAGTCTGGCCGGATCTACCTTGCCTTCTTCATCGAGAAGGTCTTCTTCAGCTGCGGTGTTCACGATCTTTCCCACTATGCAATAGAAACTGTCAGTGTTCACCACTTCAGCAAGTTCGCACTCCATCACCACCGGGAATTCTTCGATCACGGGAGCGTTTACGAATTCGCTCTTTACGGCAGTGTAACCTGTGCGCTCGAATTTATCCGGCATGGTGTTTCCCGTGGCAATGCCGAAGAAGTCAGCCACGTCCATGTGAGCCTTATCCGCAAGGCTTACGGTGAAAGCCTTGGTCTTAAGAAGATTCTGAGTGGTCTTGTGATCCTCATCTATGAAAAGAGCGATCTTATCCATGCTGCAGATCATTCCCCAGGCTGCGTTCATGGCGTTGACCTTGCCGTTCTCGTCATATGCTGCAACCATCAGTACCGGCATGGGATATACGGCCGGAACTGTGCCTAAATTCTTTTTCATCTCTGTCTACCTCCGTTAATATGAAATCACGCTCCTAATGATACCACAAAATATAACAATCTAACAGCGGCTCTTAGGACCAGATATCCAGCAAAAAAAGGACCCGAAGGCCCTTTTCGTATCATTCTTATTTCTTGAACCACTTGATCTCACGCTTGGCGTCAGGATCCCAGACGATTTTTTCGGGTTTCTTCTCCAGTACCTCAGGATGCTTCATGTATCCGTTCAGTTCTCTGAAGCATCTGCCGTAATACTGGCCATGGGCGATACGCTCATCCACCACGATACCCAGCTCCATTATTTTGCGCTCGAAAGGCTTGCCTTCGGAGTCCAGATAAGTCCTCTTCAGAGGTTTACCCATGGAGAAGAATATGCCGGTGGTGCCGAACTCATACAGATGGTGGTATATGGCGTCCGTCCTGATGGAGGCCAGGTTTGTTATGAACAGCGACGTGTGGCAGGGACTGGCGTCTATGATGGCTCTGGGCAGGGTGAAATACTTATCCATGAGCTTCAGAGCTCCCGCCACTCCCCTGCAGAGGAAAGGCACCGCCAGGAGGGCATGCATGAACTTGTCCATGGAATTGTCCTCCCCCTGGTTCTTCACCTTGTCGATGGCAGCGTTCACCTTGTCGTTAATGGTGAATATATCGTCATCCAGATCGAAATATATCTTGTTGATGGTGTCAGATTCCGAACCGGGCTTAAGTGTAACGAAGGATACGCAGAAGTGGTTCCTGGCGTAGATCTTTTTGTTCATGATGAACCGGTTCAGGCAGGGGTTCTGGGAGAACACCCTGACGCTGGCAGCAATAAGGATGGCCATGTGGCTCATGGGAATGCCCTTGGCGCGGCATTTCCTGACATAGTCCTGCATCTTCTCAAGATCTATTTCAACCGTCAGACTGTCACAGGCATCATACCTTTTGGTCATTACAAAAGGCATGAGCTCATACATGGCGTCCGCCGTCTTTACTCTTACTCCGTCAGCTCTGTACATGATGAATTCTCCCGGATGATTTATCTGAATTTGGCATTTGCTAATAAACTGTTAAGGATAATATAACACACTTTGTGGTTTTGTACACAACAAAAAAGATCCACCTCTCAGGGTGGATCTCCTGATCTATGCTTCGTTTACAAGTTTGCCGTTTATGTTCTCGATAGTGAGGGCGATCACCATGGTACGCTTGCCGTCCTTCTCGATCTCCTCTTCAACATATCCCGGAGGTACCGGGAACTTCTCGCAGAGTTTCGTTGATACCCGTGCAACCTCATCCATATCGTCCACCAGCTCGGCCTTGCCGAAAATTATAACGCTCTTGACGTTCTTGGCCCACTCCCCTTCTCTCACGAAATCCTGGCCGAATACACAGAAAGATACCTTGGGATCCCTCCTTATGGCGTCGATGTGATAGCCGAAGTTTGCTCCGTGGAAATATACCTTGCCGGTCTCCTTCTCATAATAGTGGTTGATGGGGAATCCATAGGGATATCCGTCGTCACCCTGAACAGAAAGAACCCCCCTGGTCTCTTTGGTGAGGACTTCATCTATTTCTTCTTTGGTAAGAGCCTGCGGGCTGCGTCTCATTGTTCTGAACATGGCTGCCTCCTTGATCAAATTTGTGGTTCTACAATATTTTAACACAGATGTGCAATAATATGCAAAATTAGTTTTGATTTAACGGGCTGATGATATATAATTTACTCAGATAATATACCAAGATAAGGGGGTAAACCTATGGATAATTTTTTAGACAAAACACTTGAGATCCTTGCCAACGCAGGCGGCCGGATAGTTCTCGCCATCCTGGTCTTCATCGTAGGTAAGTTCATCATCAACAGGCTGATGAAGATCTTTACCAAGGCCAAGTTCGTAAAGGAAATGGATGCAACGGCATCCAGATTCATCTTAAGCGCCCTTAAGGTAGTGCTCTACGTGGTCCTTGTGGTCTCCATCATCGGCATACTGGGAGTGCCCATGGCCTCAGTGGTGGCGGTCATCGCATCCTGCGGAGTGGCCGTCGGTCTGGCCCTTCAGGGAGCTCTTGGCAACCTTGCGGGCGGCATCATGCTTCTGATCTTCAGACCCTTCAACGTAGGCGACTATGTATCAGCTGCAGGCGGTGAAGGAACCGTTCAGGAGATCTCAATGTTCTACACCGTGCTCCTTACAGTGGACAACAAAAAGATCACCATCCCCAACGGAGCTCTTATGAACGCCAATGTGGAGAACTTCTCCTCCGAGGAAAAGAGAAGAGTCGACCTCAGCTTCAACCTGGGCGGCGGCAACGACATTTCCAAAGTGCAGGAGATCATGCTGGGCATCATGAATGCCAACGAAAAGGTCCTTCAGGATCCCGCTCCTTTCGCAGCTCCTCTCGCCGGCATCCCCGGCGGCCTGCAGTACACCGTGCGTGCATGGTGCAAGAGCGCTGATTACTGGGATGTATACTTCGCCCTTCAAAAGGACATCGCCAAGGCTCTGGGAGACGCAGGAGTCTCCGGACCTGCTCCGGCCACAACGGTCGTCATGGACAAATAAGCTTCTGACAGCGAAAGATCCCGCGTTTCACGCGGGATCTTTTATCTCTTATTTCAGTTTTCCCTGCTCCTCCGCCAGGTCCAGTAGTTCTTTGATCCTCCTGTTCTGGGTGCCTATGGGGACTCCTGCGTTGATGACGCGGGAACATTTGCCTATCAGTTCCTTTGCCCTGTCAAGAGCCTCATCACTGATCTCCTCGAAAGGCTTCTCAGTCACCACCTCTGAAGCCAGAAGCCTGGCCAGCTGATAGTCGATATCGTTTGTATAAAGCACTCCTGCGGCAAACGCAGTATTGGTTTTCTGAAGTTCCCTGTACACCGGAACGCCGGTCCCGCCTGAACTTATGACGAAGACCTCGGGCTCCTCTCCTGAAGGTTTCATCAGTTCAATGGAACCGAACATGGGATCGAAGAAGCCGTTGTCGATACCGTACAGGTCTCTGATCACATCCTCCTTGAATACTTCCTGAGGCGTGCCGTATCTGGTGATATGGTCCCCGGATACACAGACTATCTTGTCGGAGATCTTTTGCGCCAGATCGATCTCATGGAGGGTCATTATGAT
>JAEEOX010000025.1 GCA_016284485.1 Bacillota bacterium
CACCTACGTGGGAATCGACGAGCGCTTCCGTTACATCGAAGACAAGGCTCTGAAGCGCGGGGTGGGTCCGGAAGGCCTGGCCCGCATCGCAAGGAGCAAGGGCGACATGCAGCGTCTCATGGACGGCATCGCAGAAGTTATAGGAAAGACCATTGATGAACTGATCGGCGTCGGCACCAACATGGCCGATCTGTTCGATTCAGAAGAGTGGGGAGAACACACCAGATGAGCAAGGCAGACGTTTTATTCGTGGATATGTGCAAAAAGATCCTGACCGAGGGCTTCAGCACCGAAGGCGCCAACGTCAGGGCGAGGTGGGAGGACGGATCTCCGGCCTACACCATCAAGACCTTCGGCGTGGTGAACCGCTACGACCTTTCCGAAGAGTTCCCGGCACTGACACTAAGGAGGACCGCCATAAAGTCCGCCATGGACGAGGTGCTCTGGATCTGGCAGAGGAAGTCCAACAACATCCATGACCTCAGGCCCCACATCTGGGACGAGTGGGCTGATCCGGACGGTTCCATAGGCAAGGCCTACGGATACCAGATGGCAAAGAAATACAAGTTTGCCCAGGGCACCATGGACCAGGTGGACAATGTGATCTGGCAGCTGAAAAACCAGCCCCAGTCCCGCAGGATCCTTACCAATATGTACAATTTCGACGACCTCTCTGAGATGAATCTGGAGCCCTGCGCATACTCCATGACTTTCAACGTCACGGGGAACAGGCTCAACGCCATCCTGAACCAGAGGTCCCAGGACATCCTGGCCGCCAACAACTGGAACGTGGTGCAGTATGCACTGCTTCTCATGATGCTGGCTCAGGTCACAGGACTGGAAGCGGGCGAGCTGGTGCACGTCATATCCGACGCACACATATACAACCGTCACGTGCCGGTGATCGAGGAGCTGATCTCCAGACCCCAGTATCCGGCGCCCAAGGTGACTCTCAATCCGGAGATAAAGGATTTCTACGACTTTACCCCCGAGGACGTAAGAGTAGAGAACTACAGGCACGGGGAGCAGATACTCAACATCCCCATCGCCGTATGATGAAGAGGAGGACATATGGATCTCATAGTTTGCACTGACAAGAACTGGGGCATCGGTAAAGATGGCCGTCTCCTCTGTCATCTGAAGGAGGACATGAAATACTTCAGGAAAAACACCATGGGCAAGGTGGTGGTCATGGGACGCTCCACTCTGGAGAGCCTGCCCAACGGAGAACCCCTGAAGGACAGGATCAACGTGGTCCTCACAAGGAGACAGGACTTCGAGAAAGAAGGAGTCATCGTCGTCCACGACATGGAAGAACTCATGGAGGAACTGAACAATTATGAGCCCGGCAGGGTCATGATAATCGGCGGCGCCTCCGTGTACAACGAGATGATGGACATCTGCGACAGACTGCTTGTGACCAAGGTCTACAAGGAGTTCGAGGCGGATACCTTCATCAGGAACATAGATGAAGACCCCAACTTCAAGGTCGTCTGGAGCTCAGACGTGATGAAGGAGGGAGACACGGAATTCCAGTTTTTTGAGTACCGCAGGAAGATGATCACACCGGAGGACCTTTTGGATGACTAAGGGCGCAAAAGATACGAACACCAACATCATCATAGGAAGAAACCCGGTGACGGAGGCACTGAAGGCCGGCCGCACCATGGACAGGATCCTGGTGGCCTCTGAGGATGGCTCAATGAAGGTCATCATCGCCAAGGCCAGAGAGAGAGGGATCCCCGTCATGAAGACCGAGCGCGCCACCCTGGACAGGATGGCAGGCGGAAAGCCCCACCAGGGGGTGGCGGCCTACGTCAGCTCCTATTCATATTCAACGGTGGATGATATCTTAAGAGCCGCGGCGGACAGGGGAGAGGATCCCTTCATCGTGGTGCTGGACGGCATAGAGGATCCCCATAACCTGGGAGCCATAATCAGGACGGCGGACTGCGCAGGAGCCCATGGGGTCATAATCCCCAAGAGATATTCCGCGGGGCTTACGGATACCGTGGCCAAGGCTTCGGCAGGAGCCATCGAGTACGTGCCCGTGGCCAGGGTGACCAACATCGCCCAGACCATCGAAGCCCTGAAGGAAAAGGGTATCTGGGTGGCGGCCTGCGACATGGACGGTGAGCTCTACACCAGACAGGACCTCAGGGGGAAACTGGCTGTAGTCATCGGATCCGAAGGCTTCGGCATATCCAGACTGGTCAAGGAAAAGTGTGACTTCACGGTATCCATGCCCATGAGGGGGCATGTGAACTCTCTCAACGCCTCAAACGCGGCGTGCTGCGTGATGTACGAGGTGAGAAGACAGAGAGACCTTTAAGTTTTTTGTGCAAAGGAAACGGACAGAAATACAGTGGCGATAGAAAACCTTTTGATACTTACAGATGAACAGCTGGCTGCCATGGCCAGAGAGGGCAGCGAGACGGCCGAGGAGATCCTGATCGACAAGTACAAGGGACTGGCAAAGCTCAAGGCGAAGGCTTACTTCATCGCCGGCGGCGACCAGGAGGACGTGGTCCAGGAGGGGATGATCGGTCTGATGAAGGCGGTCAGAAGCTATGACCCCGAAAGGGAGACCAGCTTCAAGACCTTTGCTTCGGCATGCATCAACAATCAGATCATCAAGGCCATCAGAAACGCTGACAGAGAGAAGAACCACCCGCTGAACGACGCGGTGTCCCTGAGCGAAACGGTGGAGAACTCCGGCGAGACCCTGACCATCGGCGACATCGTCAAGGCTTCCGTATTCGACGAACCTGAGCAGAATCTCATCTATCAGGATCTGATCGAGAGGATAAGGGAGGGCATCGACGCCAACTTCAGCCAGCTGGAGAGAGATGTTTTCCACCGGAAACTGGAGGGCAAGAACTACATGGAGATCGCTGCGGAACTGGGCAAGTCTCCCAAGACCATCGACAATGCCATACAGAGGGTGAGGCACAAGATAACCAAGATATTGGACATGTAGGCCGCAAGGCTTTCATGGACCGGTACAGGATATAAACTTACCGTTCCGGAGATATCCGGATAAAAAAGGAGAAAAACCTATGGAAAAAGTTTTTTTGGACGGCGCGGAAGGCGCTAAACTGGCAGTAAACATCTACGAACCGGAGAATCCCGTAGGAATCGTGCAGGTCTTCCACGGAATGGCGGAACACAAGGAAAGATACGACTATTTCATGAACAAGCTCATGGAAGCCGGCTATGTGGCTGCCATCAGCGACATGAGAGGTCACGGCGAATCCCTGGATGAAACAGGCGTCAAGGGATATTTCGGCAAGGGCGGCACGGAGAATCTGGTGAAGGACTACAAGCAGATCACCGACTATCTTGTGGAAAGATATCCCGGACTTCCGCTTTACGTCTTCGGACACTCCATGGGAACACTGAACGCCCGCGCATGGCTGGAGAAGTATTCCGCATGCACCAACAGAGTGGTGCTGAGCGGCACCGTATGCCCCAACGGAGCATCCAAGCTTGCAGTCTGGATCGCCAAGCGTCAGGCCAAAAAGATGGGCCTCACAGGATTCAGCCCCATCATGCTCAAGCTGACACAGATGGGCACCGGCGGCAAACCCAAGCCGGGCGAGGAGTTCCAGTGGCTCTCCTACAATCAGGAAAACATCAAGACCTACGAGGCTGACCCCGACAGCGGATTCCCCTTCATGGTGGGCGGCTACATCAGCCTTTTCGAGATGACCACCAACATCGCCAAGCCTGAGCGTTATCAGAACGTGAACAAGGACTGCAAGATCCTTCTTCTGAGCGGCGTGGACGATCCCGTCACCGGCGGAGCAAAAGGTCTGGCAGCCTCCATCGCCAACCTGGAGAAGGCCGGCTTCACCGTATCCAACAAGGTCTACGACCACATGAAGCACGAGATCCTCAACGAGGATGAGCGCGACATGGTCATCCGGGACGTGGTGGACTTCTTCAGAAGCTGATTACCGGGCGGAGAGAGCATTAAGGAGATCAAAATGGCATATATTGAAAACGAAGCTTTGACAGAGGAGATGCTTCAGAGCCTGCAGAGGCTGGTGAAGTACAATTCCGTCGAGGGAGAGCCCTCCGAGGGCAAGCCCTTCGGCGAAGGTCCTGCCGCCGTGCTGGGGGAAGCCCTTGAGATGGCGGAGGAGATGGGTTTCCGCACCAAGAACGTGGACAACTACTGCGGCTACGCTGAGATAGGTGAAGGCAAGGACATCATCGGTCTCGTGGGACATCTTGATATCGTTCCCGCGGGAACCGGCTGGGACACAGATCCCTTCACCGTGACCCGCAAAGGCGACAAGGTCTACGGCAGAGGAGTCAGCGATGACAAGGGCGGAGTAGTGGCGTCGCTCTACGCCATGAAGAGGGTCCTGGACAGCGGCATTCCCCTGAACAAGAGGATCAGAGTGCTCATGGGCTGCAACGAGGAGTCCGGCTCCCGCTGCATGGCCTACTACAACCAGCATGAAGAACCCATTACCACCGGGTTCACGCCGGACGGCGACTTCCCCGGCATCTACGGCGAGAAGGGCATGCTGGGCATGACCGCCAGAAGCAAGTCCACAAAGATCGTGGACATCCACGGCGGATTCGTTTCCAACGCGGTATGCAGTGAGTGCACCACCGTGGTGAGAAGCGAAGACGTGGACCTGGAAGCCCTGGCTTTTGCCCTTAAGGAGACGGCGCTTCCGGACTTCAGCATCACCGAGGAGAACGGACTCATCACCATCTTCGCCAAGGGAGTATCGGCCCATGCCAGCCTTCCCACCCAGGGAGTCAACGCCTGCGGATGCACCATGGAAGCCCTTAAGAAGGCAGGCATGGAAGACGACTTCGTGAACTTCTATGTGGAGCGCATCGGAACATCCTGCGACGGAGCGGGCTGTGGCCTCAAGGTGGAGGACGAGTACGGCGCACTCACACTGAACAACGGCATCACCAAGATGGAGGACGGCGTGATCACCTGCACCATCGACTGCAGATTCCCCGTGACCTTCACCCCCGCAGAGATCGTTGAGAGGGTGACTCCCTACCTGGACGACCCCAGAGGATCCTTCAAGGTGGAAAAGACCGTAGAGCCGCTTTTCTATCCTCCGGATTCTCCTCTGGTAAAGAGCCTGGTCAGCGCCTACCGTGAGGTCACAGGCGACATGGAATCCCAGCCCCAGGTGATCGGCGGCGGCACCTACGCCAAGTCCATCCCGGGCATCATCGCCTTCGGATGCGAGTTCCCCGGCGGCGACAACCACATCCACGACGCCAACGAGTCCCTGCCCGTAAAGGAACTGGGACTTCAGCAGGAGATCTACTACCAGGCCATCCTGAAGCTTCTGGAAATGTAAGATGATATGAGGGTCCCGCCCCGGCTTAAGGCCGGGGCGGGACCGACTTATGCATTAAAGGTATTTTTCGCTCTTGACTTTAGGCGGTGGTATGAGTATAATCATTTGTGCACAGAGACGAAGTGCGTAATATGCTGTTGTAGCTCAGTAGGTAGAGCACTTCCTTGGTAAGGAAGAGGTTCGGCAGTTCGAGCCTGCTCAACAGCTCCATGAAGGCTGGTATTTACCAGCCTTTTTTCTTTACAAAAGGCTTTTATTTTCGGCCCGGATGTGTTAAAATATTTTTTGCGTGTTAGAACGCGTACGGGCCGGGGACGCCCGGACCCGTCTTCCAAAAAATAACGTTATAAACAGGAGGAACCCAAAATGGCTAAGCAAAAGTTCGAAAGAACAAAACCGCACATCAACATCGGAACCATCGGTCACGTTGACCATGGTAAGACCACACTTACAGCCGCTATCACAAAGACTCTTCACGAGAGATACGGTCTCG
>JAEEOX010000026.1 GCA_016284485.1 Bacillota bacterium
CTGAAGCATGCAGACGCCCAGGACATCCCCATGCCTGACCTGATCTTCAGCTCCACCAACATTTGTCACACGGTGCTGAAGTGGTACGAAAACATCGCCAAGAAACTTCATATTCCTCTGATCCTTCTGGACATGCCCTTCAACCACACCTATGAGGTGTCGGACAATGCCACCAAGTACATCAGGGGACAGCTTGAGAACGCCATCACCCAGCTGGAGGATTTCACCGGCCGCAAGATGGACTACGACAAGCTGGCTGAGAAGATGGACATGAACAACGCCACCTGCAGATGGTGGAAGAAGGCCACTGACTGGGGCAAGGTCAACCCCTCCCCGCTGAACGGCTTCGACATGTTCAACTACATGGCCATGATCGTCTGCATGAGAAACTCAGAGGACGGCCACAAGCTGTTCAAGCTCTGGTACGAGGAGCTGAAGCAGAAGGCTGAAGAGGGCAAGGGACCCTGGAACTCCGCAGAGGAGAAGTACAGGATCATCTGGGACGGCATCGCATGCTGGCCCCACCTTTCCACCACCTTCAAGACTCTCAAAAAATACGGAGTCAACATGGTGACCTCCACCTATCCGTCTTCCTGGTACAAGGTCTATGAGACCAACGATCTGGACGGAATGGCCAGGTCCTACACCGGAAACTACGCCAACCGCAATCTGGACTTCGGCGAGGATCTGATGTCCAGCCTCATCAAGGACTTCGGGGTCGAGGGTGTTTTGTTCCACTCCAACCGTTCCTGCAAGCTGATGGACTTCAGATGCTACGAGGTGCAGAGGAGGATCACGGATAAGATGGGCATCCCGTCGGTGATCTTCGACGGTGACCAGACGGATCCCAGAGTGTTCAGCGAGGCCCAGTATGAGACCCGCGTCCAGGCTCTGGTGGAGATGATGGAAAAGAACAAAGAACTGAAGAGAAGAGGTGACCTTGATGTATAGGGACACTATCGAGAAACTGGCATTCAACGGACTCAACCCCGCTAAGGCCATCGAAGAGACCAAGGCCTCCACGGGCAAGGACATTGTGGGAGTTTTCCCCATCAGGACCCCCGAGGAGATAGTATACGCGGCGGGCTGCGTGCCCGTAGGAATGTGGGGCGGCAGAACTGAGCTGTCCCTGGCGGACAGATATCTGCAGAGCTTTTGCTGCTCGGTGATGAGGACCAACCTGGAGTACGCCTTAAGGGGAGTGTACAACGACGTAAAGGCCGTGATCATTCCTTCCTTCTGTGATTCCATGAAGTGTGTCATCGAGAACTGGAAGCTGGCGCTGCCTAAGATCCCCACCATCGCGCTGGCCTATCCTCAGCAGAGGAGGCTCCAGTCGGGTCTGGAGTTCACGGTCAACGAGATCAAAAGAGTAAAGCACGAGCTGGAGCTGGCCCTCCACAAAATAATCACCAACCAGCAGGTGGAGGAGGCTTTCAACGTCTACGAGGACTACAGGAAGACCATGAGAGAGTTCACCGCCCTGGCTGCTGAACATCCTGACATCGTAAGTGCCAAGAAGAGATACCTGATCATCAAGGCGGGCTGCTACATGGATAAGGCGGTCTATACCGGGATGATCAAGGAGATCAACGAGGGACTGAAAGCCGAAGGTCCCAGCACCTTCAAGGGCATCAGAGCCATCGTCACAGGAATCATGGCCGAACCCACAGAGATCCTGGACATCTTCGACGAGAACGGAATCGCCATGGTAGGCGATGACCTGGCAGTGGGATCCAGACTCTGGAGGACACCGGCGAGAGACAACGTGGAAGATGTCTACATGAAGATGGCTTACATGATCTACGACCTGGAAGGCGATACTTTCTTCTACGATCCCGACAAGAAGAAGGGAAGCATGATGATCGCCATGAAGGAAGAGCTCAGGGCCGACTGCGTCATCGTAATGATGATGAAGTTCTGCGACCCCGAGGAGTATGACTACCCCATCTACAAGGAAGAGCTGGAGAACGCAGGGGTGCCGCACCTCTATCTGGAGGTGGATCAGCAGATGGCCGGGTTCGAGCAGCCCAGGACCAGGATCCAGAGCTTCTGCGAGATGCTCCTGTAAGGAGGACGCAATGTTTCTTGGCATAGACATAGGATCATCCTCAACTGAAGCGGCGCTCATAGACGAAAACGGCGTGCTCAGGGCGGTCTCCGTCAAAAACGCCGGCACAGGCTCCAGAGCCCATGAAGAGGTGGTCGCCAATGTTTTGAGAGAAGCACAGATCACAAGGGATGACATTAAATACACCGTGGCCACAGGCTACGGAAGAACGCTCTATCAAGAGGCTGACAGGCAGATC
>JAEEOX010000027.1 GCA_016284485.1 Bacillota bacterium
GTGGTGACCAAGGCCAACAACTGGAAGTTCATCTTCACAGACCTTCCGAAGATGAAGGACGGCAAGGAGATCGTCTACACTATCAATGAAATACCGGTCAAGGGTTACACCACCAAGATCGAAGGCTTCACCATCACCAATACCCACACGGTTACACCGCCGCCTCCGACAGGAGACGAGATGAACCTGGGACTGTGGATAGGAGTACTGAGTGCGGCCATCGGAGCCATAGTGATCCTGGCGATCCTGATACTGACAAGGAAGAAGAAATAAGACAAACCCTCTGAGACCGCGGGCCTGACCCGCGGTCTTTTGTTTTTTGTGCCTAAGGGGTTGACAAACAATCAATTAGGAGTTAGACTTAACTAACAAGGGACGAAGGAGCCCTTTTATAAAGGTGTTTAGTTAGGTATATCTAACAAAAATTAGAAAAATATAAGAGTTTTGGAAAGGGAAACGGATGTTAAACAAGGTGAGAGACATGACATTACTTGAAGGAAACGTTGGAGAAACCTATACGGTCAAGGGAATCAACACATCTGACGAGGACATGAATGCATTTCTGTTCCGTCTGGGATGTTACAGCGGCGAGCCCATCACGCTGATGTCCAAGAAAAAGAAGAACTGCATCGTGGTCATCAAGGACAGCCGTTACAGCATGGACAACGTTCTGGCGGAAGCCATCGCCATCTGAGAAGCGGGCCGGAAACAAAGGATAAATAAAGGGTCGCGGCCCATAAACCGCGAATGTCAGATAAAAGTGAGGTAAAACATATGAGAATTGCGTTTGCAGGCAATCCCAATAGCGGAAAGACCACAATGTACAACGCGCTGACCGGGAGAAGCGAGAAAGTCGGCAACTGGGCCGGCGTCACGGTAGGAAGGAAGGAATCCCCCATCAAGGAGGCTTTCACCAAGGGTAAGGAGGTCATTGCAGTTGACCTTCCGGGAGCATATTCCATGTCCCCCTTCACGCCGGAGGAGAGCATCACCAGCGAGTTCGTCCGTGACGAGCATCCGGACGCCATCATCAACATCGTCGACGCCACCAACCTGAGCAGGAGCCTTTTCTTCACCACACAGCTCCTGGAGCTGGGTATCCCCGTGGTGGTCGCCCTCAACAAGAGCGACATCAGCGACAAGGAACAGACTAAGATCGACGTTGACAAGCTCTCTCAGAAGCTGAACTGCCCCGTGGTCAAGACGGTCTCCACAGCTGAGAAAAACAACGGACTTGACAAGGTGGTGGAGAAGGCCGTTTCACTGGCCGGAACCGCTCAGACCGCGCCCTACGTCCAGGCCGATATCGACCTCAAGGACAAGGCAGCTGTGGACAGAGAGGACCGCAAAAGATTCGATTTCGTCAACGGCATCGTGAAGGACGTAGAGGTCCGCGAGGTGCTTTCCAGCGAGACCCAGCAGTCCGACAAGGTGGACAGCGTACTTACAAACCCGGTCATCGGTATCCTGATCTTCGCCGCAGTGATGTACGGCGTATTCTGGATCTCCCAGGCCTGGGCTGGCCCCGGCATCGCCGACTGGCTGGTAGGCTGGATAGAGACCTTCCAGGAGTGGGTAGCAGGGCAGCTTGAAAACAGCCCGGCCATCGTAAGCGCCATCGTAGCCGACGGTATCGTAGGCGGCGTAGGAGCTGTCGTAGGATTCCTGCCGCTGGTCATGATAATGTATTTCCTGCTTGCGCTTCTTGAAGACTGCGGATACATGGCAAGAGTTTCAGCCGTGATGGACCCCATATTCAAACGAGTGGGTCTGTCGGGCAAGGCCATCATCCCCATCATCATCGGAACCGGCTGCGGCATCCCTGCCATCATGGCCTGCCGTACCATCCGTGATGACAGAGAGAGACGCGCATCCGCAATGCTGACCACTTTCATTCCCTGCGGAGCCAAGATCCCCGTGATCGCACTGTTCGCGGGAGCATTCTTTGCCGGCGCAGGCTGGGTCAGTACAGTAGCATATTTCCTGGGCATCGTCCTTATTTTCCTTGGCGCACTTCTGATCAAGGCAATCACGGGATACAAATACAGGAAATCCTTCTTCATCATCGAACTTCCCATGTGGAAGGTGCCCAGCCTTAAGAGAGCCTTCCTTTCCATGATGGAGCGCGCCAAGGCTTACATCATCAAGGCTGCCACCATCATCCTGATCTGCAACTGCGTGGTCCAGGTAATGCAGTCCTTCAACTGGCAGTTCCAGGTGGTGGAAGAGGGTATGGAAGACACATCCATCCTTGCCTCCATCGCATCACCCTTCGCCATCCTGCTGATCCCCCTTGGATTCGGTGCATGGCAGCTGGCAGCTGCGGCAGTCACCGGTTTCATCGCCAAGGAAAACGTGGTAGGAACTCTGGCAGTGGTCTACGGACTTACGAACTTCATCGATGTTGATGAACTTGAAATGACAGGAGACGGAAACGTAGTAGCAGCCACCATGGGCCTCACCTCCGTGGCAGCTCTGGCATACCTCTTCTTCAACCTTTACACACCGCCCTGCTTCGCAGCTATCGGCGCCATGAACTCAGAGATGAAGTCCAAGGCATGGCTGTGGAGCGCCATCGGCCTGCAGCTTGCAACCGGTTACACCGTAGCCTTCCTGGTCTACCAGATCGGAACGCTTATCACCGAGGGTCACCTGGGGACAGGCTTCCTGCCCGGACTCATCGCCATCATCGTGATCGCGCTGATCATCGTAGCCATAGCCAGAAGGGTACGTGCACACTTCGACCAGCAGTACAGCCTGCATGAGAATGCCAAGGCAGCAGCCTGATAAAGCAGTCGATAACAAGAATTTAAAGACACACGGGACGGAGCAGATCTAAGTCCCGCCCCGCGTGCCGGATAAAACAGGAGGGGTATCATGAACATACAGACTATCATTGCGGTGGTCATTACGGCAGTGATCCTGCTTCTGGCCATCCGCTATATCTACAGAGAAAAAAAGAAAGGGACCAAGTGCATCGGCTGCCCCTTTGCGGGCGAGTGCACCAAATACGGTCACCACACTGAAACAGAAAACTGTCACTTACCTGAATAAACACCATTCCGTTTCTAAAACTTACTGAAACACGTGAAACACCCTGTCCCCAAGCGGGGTGTTTTGCGCTATAATGGAAGCAGCACGAACCAAGGAGGACGTCATGAGCTTCAATGTGGATAAACTGAACATTCTTTACGAAACGCCTGTGGAATACCTGCCCCGCATCAGCCGGGAGCTGGGGGTGGAATTCTACATCAAGAGAGATGACCTGACGCCTCTGGGGGCAGGCGGCAACAAGCTGAGGAAGCTGGAGTATCTGGTGAAGGACGCCATGAACAAGGGCGCCACCATGCTGATCACGGTGGGAGGAGGCCAGACCAACCACGGCCGGCAGACCGCCGCCATGGCCGCGAAATACGGCATGAAGTGCGCCATTCTGGCGGTGGACGAATACCCCGGAGAACTCAGCGCCAACATGCTTCTGGACAGGCTTTTCGGCTGTGAACTCTACCTCAAAACATCCGATGGCCGCCCGGAATCGGTACAGCTCAGGGAGCTGACTGACTCGGTGACTGCCAAATATGAAGCACAGGGCGAGAAGGTGTATTTCATACCTGTGGGAGGCTCCAACGTGCTTGGTGCGCTGGGATACTACGACTGTGCGGTGGAACTGGACCGCCAGGCCAGGGAGATGGGCCTCAGCGGGGCCCGCGTCATCGACACTGTGGGATCCACCGGCACATATGCCGGGCTCTACCTGGGTCTGAAGGACGTGAGGTCGGATCTGCACCTGACGGGGATAGCCATAATGCCCTTCGGGGAGAAAAGCTTCGGCCGCCTGGAAAAGTACATGAACGAGGTGAAGGACACCTACGGCATGGAAGTCGATGTGGATCCGGCGGACTTTGACATAGAGACTGGATACGTGAGAGGCGGATACAACCTGCCGTCCCGGGAAGTAAGGGAGGCTGTGGAGTTCATGGCTTCCAGAGAGGGGATACTGATGGATCCCTGCTACACGGGCAAGGCCTTCGCCGGGGTCATGGACATGATCCGCGAGGGCAAGATCGCTCAGGGAGAAAAGATCATATTCATCCACACCGGAGGCATGCCGGGACTCTACACTCCCGCTCACAGGGAGGAGTTCGAGAAGGAACTGATGGACGGAGTCCACGTGCTGTAGCTGGGCGGAGGAACGAGAAGACAATAAAAGACGGGGCGCCGGTGGCGCCCCGTCTGTATTTCTCGGGAACTATTTGTCCTTCTGTCTCTCCAGCCTGAAGGCCACGGAGTTCTTGAGGTAGACCAGATAATTCGGATCGTCGCACATGGCCTTGCCCGGTGAATCGGACAGCTTGGCCACGGGGCTTCCGTTGACGTACTGGAGCTTGATGACGATGTTCAGCGGCTCCACGCAGGTGTCATTGGAAACGAAGGTACCGATGCCGAAGGACGTCTTGGCCTTGCCTGCGAAGTAGTCAGCGATCTCCTGAGCATAGTCGAAGGTGAGACCGTCTGAGAAAAGCAGCACCTTGGTCATGGGATCCACGCCGTATTTCTTGAAGTGTGCGATCATCTTCTCTCCCCATGCGTAGGGGTCGCCGGAGTCGTGGCGTACGCCGGTGTAGTTGTTGACCATGGAGCGGTCGAAATCCTTCAGGAAAAGATCGGTGGTCAGTGTATCCGACAGTGCGGTTCCGTTGTCTCCCTTGTACTCGTCGTACCAGTCGCGCAGTGCGTAGTGGTTGGTGTAGGACAGGGGGATCTCATCGATTCCCTGATACATCTGGACGTACTCGTGAGCGTAGGTTCCGATGGGTGTCAGGTTGTACATCTTGGCGAAGTATACGTTGGAGGTACCAACCATGTTCTGAGTTTTTTGCGCAAGCTCTCTGATGGCGTATTCCTCGAACTCCGCGCTGAGCCTTCTGCGGCATCCGAACTCGGCGAACTTGAAGGTGTATTTACCCTCATTGAAGGCTTTGACCTTGGCGTCCAGCCTCTCCTTGGCGGAAGCCAGCAGTTCCTGGTAGTCATACTGGAATTTGAAGTAAACTTCGTTGATGATCTCCAGAAGATAGATCTCGAACTGCATAGCCGAGAACATGGGTCCCTTCACGATGACTGAGAGCTCGCCGCCTTCCTTGAGCTCGGTGTTTACGTACTGGCGGAGGGGGTGCCACAGCCTGAGGAATTCCACATAGTCATCGGAGATGTAGCGGATGCTTCTCAGGTATTCCAGCTCGTCCTCCTTCCAGGTAAGTGTGCAGAGATAGTCGATCTGCTCGTTGATCTCCTTAAGCATCTCTGGTGTGAAGACCACGCCCTCGTTCCTGCACTTGAAGTGGTACTCTCCCACCAGATTGGTGTGCTTGTGGAAGATCACCTGATTCATGTTGAATTTGTATAAGTCTGTATCCAGCAAAGACTGGACGATGGGTTCCAGTTTCATTATGTCTGCCTCCTTTTCGGCAAAAACGGTGTCGTACGCTGTCCCGCAATGCGGAACACTCCTCATTATACCACAGGATGCGCAAAAAACAATATCAGAGGTGGGGCGGGGCGCGGAGCGGGGGAACGGGACGGCCGCAATCGAGGGAAACGGCAATTGCGGCCGTCCTGACCAGCCATAAGACCCGGCCGCAATCGAAGAATATGCTAATTGCGGCCGTCTTGACTGCCTGCGAATCCGGCCGCAAGCGAAGAAAACGGCAATTGTGGCCGTCTTGATTGGTCTGCGAACCCGGCCGCAATCGAAGAAAATGCCAATTGCGGCCGTCTTGACTGCCTGCGAATCCAGCCGCAATTTAAGAAAACGGCAATTGCGGCCGACCTGACCACCCGTAAGACCCGGCCGCAATCGACCAAAACAGCAAATGCGGCCGGAACACGCCTCCGCCACGCCCCGCCAAGCCCCCGCCCCGCGCCGCAAAACTGCCACTTGCCCCTTTTATGGCACTGTGATATACTCAAAACAGAACGGATGTTCTTTTGAAAGGAACGGCGGGCGCGGCCCGCCGATCATATGAGGCGGCCTCAAGCCGCCCACGACAATCGGTGACAACTATGGCCAAGAAAGCGAAAACAGTATACGTATGCCAGGAATGCGGCTATGAATCCCCCAGGTGGATGGGGCAGTGCATCTGCGGCGCCTGGAACTCCTTCGTGGAGGAGAAGGTGCTGCCTGACACATCGGAGGATGTGAGACAGAGATTCAAGGCGGGATCCAGATCCCCCTCTGTGCTGAGATCCGTGGGCACTCTGAACTACGAGAGGCTGGACACAGGTATCGGCGAGCTCAACAGGGTGCTGGGAGGCGGCATGGTGAAGGGATCCCTGATCCTGATATCCGGCGAGCCCGGCATAGGCAAATCGACTTTGATAATACAGACGGCGGAGAACGTGGCCTCAGGCGGGCACACGGTGCTTTATGTGTCCGGGGAGGAATCCGAGGAACAGATCAAGCTGAGAGCGGACAGAGTCTGCGGAAGCCTGTCCGACAAGCTTTTCGTCCTGGCGGAGACCAACATAGAGAATGTGGAGACTGCCTGTGAGAACCTGAAACCGGATCTTTTGATCGTGGATTCCATACAGACCATGTATTCGGATCAGCTGGACTCGGCGCCGGGATCGATCTCCCAGGTGAGGCAGATCGGAAACGTGCTCATGAGGCTGGGCAAGTCATCGGACATGCCGGTGTTCATCGTGGCTCACGTCACCAAGTCCGGCGACCTGGCGGGACCCAAGACGGTGGAGCATCTGGTGGACTGCGTGCTGAACTTCACGGGAGAGCGCGACCAGGAGATCAGGGTGCTGAGGGCATACAAGAACCGTTTCGGCACCACCTCCGAGAT
>JAEEOX010000028.1 GCA_016284485.1 Bacillota bacterium
CCGACGTTCATTATAGAACCTGTTGACGCCCGCGCCGCCTCCTCTTATACAATTTCTTCTGTTGTGTCTTCTTCCACAACAAAAACCGATGAACTGTCGTCACCGGTATCCACTACATTTTCAGTATCTGCCCACGCAAAAGACGTGCTCGGCACCATACTAAAAATCATTGCTACTGCCACAAGCAGTACCAATACTTTCTTGAAGTTTTTCATAGTCATCCCTCTTATTTTATCTTCTTTTTGCCGCCTCAGGCGGCACGACAGACAAACGATGTACAATATTGACAGTCTACTGTACACACATTTTGTCCATTATACTATTTTTAACGCTTTACCGCAAGAAAAAATCCGTTCACGAGATCGCAAACTTGGCTAAAAAATCTTATTTTTTTGCGGTTCTGTGCCACCGTCACAAAACCCCCATGCCCCATTTTATACTCATGCCCACCTCCACCCATCAAAAGAACCGCACAGCAACTCTGTGCGGTTCTCCCAACTCGATCAGCTATTCTCTTTACAGTCCCCTTGCGAACTCGCGGATCTCCGCCAGCTTGGCTTCAGAACCGTTCTCCTCGCCAGCAGCGGTGAAGATGCCTGCATCCTGGACGCCGGTGTACGCCAGCATATCCTTGTACTGGGCGATGGCGCTGTCGTAGACTCCGGGGGAGCCGGAGCTCAGAAACAGTGCGGACTTGGTGGCCTTGGCGGGCTTGCCGATGGCGTATACTCTCTGTATCGCTGCCAGCGTCTGGGCTGCCATGGTGAAATAGTAGATCGGCGATGCGTACACAATCATGTCGGCTTCCTTGTACGCCGGCATCACCTTCTCCATGTCATCCTTCTGGACGCAGGTGCCTGCGCCCTTTGTGTGGCAGTATTCGCAGGCCAGACAGCCGTTGATCTTCATTCTGCCCACGTGCAGGATCTCAACCTCGTGACCCGCTTCTTTTGCGCCTTCCGCAAAAGCATTGACCATGGCGGCGGTGTTGGCTGCCCTGGGGCTTCCGTTCAGTATTGCGATCTTCATTAATCTTACCTCCGGTTACTATTTCCTGTTGCTGCAGTTGAGTACGTCCTTGATCTTGTGACGGACCATCCTGGTGATGGCATCTCTTCCGGGGCCCAGATACTTCCTGGGGTCGAACTCGGAAGGATTCTCGATGAAGAACTTCCTGATCTCGGCGGTCATGGCCAGTCTCAGGTCTGTGTCGATATTGACCTTGCAGACGCCGTGCTTCACGGCTTCTTTGATCATCTCCTCAGGAACGCCCTGGGCTCCGGGTACGCTTCCGCCGTACTCGTTGCACATGTCTACGAATTCTCTGAGCACTGATGATGCTCCGTGGAGTACCAGCGGTGTCTCAGGGATCAGTCCGTGGATGACCTTGAGTCTCTCGATGTCCAGGTACGGGTCGCCTTTGAACTTGTATGCGCCATGGGATGTGCCGATGGCGATGGCCAGTGAGTCCACGCCTGTAAGTCTTACGAACTCTGCAGCCTCTTCAGGATCGGTGAACTTGGCGGATCTCTCGTCTACGGACACGTCGTCCTCCACTCCGGCCAGCTTGCCCAGCTCAGCCTCGACCACTACGCCGTGGTCATGAGCGTATTCCACCACTCTCTTAGTGAGGGCAACGTTCTCTTCGAAGGGATACTGGGAGCCGTCGATCATGACTGACGTGAAGCCGTTGTCCACGCAGGCCTTGCAGATGTCGAAGTCTGCGCCGTGGTCCAGGTGCAGGCAGATGTCAGCGCCTGTGTCCTCGATGGCTGCTTCCACAAGTTTGATCAGATAGGCAGGACGGGCATACTTCCTCGCCCCCGCGGATACCTGCAGGATCAGCGGCGCGTTCTCAGCGGCCGCGGCATCCACGATGCCCTGCACGATCTCCATGTTGTTGACGTTGAAAGCACCTATGGCGTAATCGTCGTTGAGTGCCTTGGCAAACATTTCCTTTGATGATATAAGTGCCATATTTTCCTCCTTATGTATTAATCAGCTCCAGTTGACCTGTTTGATTATGTCGAGTTTGGTCGCTCCCTTGGGGAACGTGAACACTCCGGATCTCATCTTCTCGTGATCGAAGCCGTTCTCCTGGCAGATGGTCCGGTATTCCTCGTAGCTCTCGAAGATGCCTGCTTCCACCAGGCACTGCACGGCACCGTAAGCCGTGGTCACCTCGCTGGGAATGGTCACCTTCAGTTCTCTGGAAAGCACGTCTCCGTCCCAGAGTTCTCCTGTCACCTGCGGTTCATCCACCTGAGTGTCCTGATTGCCTGTCTGTTCTCCGGTCTGAGTCTGCTCGCCGGTCTCGCCTGTCTGAGTCTGCTCGCCGGTCTCGCCTGTCTGGCCGGACACTTCTCCGGTCTCCTGAGTGGTGTCGTCGGGATTGGTCAAGATGGTCTGCGCGTCGTCTGTCCCCAGGACTTCCTTGGGATATTCCAGGATGATCCCCAGTCTCCAGACGATGATCAGAGCGGCCAGGGCCATTATCAGGATCGCCACCAGGATATCGCTTTTATCATAAATTAAATCTTTGATCTTGTTCATTTCTCTACCCCTGATATATCAGCATATTGACACTTTATTTTAGCAGATTAACACTTTAAAAACAAGGGCATCTGGGGTATAATGTTCCCATGGTCAGAATAGAGATCTCCGATAATACCGAAAATCAAAGACTGGACCGCTTTCTCAGGAAGTACTTTCCGAAGGCTTCTCTGTCCCACATATACAGGATCATCCGCAAGGATCTGAAGCTCAACGGCAAGCGCGCCCATGAGGATGCCCTTCTTCGTGCGGGCGACCAGGTCGTCATATATATGTCGGACGAGGAGGCCGCTTCCCTCATGCGTAAGCCCAAGTCTGCCAAGGCTAAGCGCCAGTTCCAGATCGCCTATGAGGACGACAACGTCCTGGCAGCAAACAAGCCCTTCGGTCTTCTGACCCACGGCGACTCTCAGGAAAAGAAGAACCACCTGACCAATCAGGTGATCTCATACCTGATCGAGGGCGGGCAGTACGATCCCTTCGTGGAGAGATCTTTTGCGCCCTCACCTGCCAACCGCATCGACCGCAATACCACAGGTCTGGTGCTTTTCGCAAAAAACGCGGAGGCCCTCAGGGAGCTCAACGCTCTGCTCCGCTCAAAAGACGGCATCGAGAAGTACTACCTCACCGTCTGCGAGGGCAGGATGCCTCAGGGCGAGACCCGTCTCACCGGCTACATGAAGAAGGACGAGGCCAGAAACAAGGTCACCGTCTCCCAGTCTCCGGAGGACGGCAAACTCATGGAGACATCGGTCATCCCCGTGGCCTACAGTCTGCCCGGACAGGGCAGCAGGTCGCTGCTGCTGGTCAGGATCTTCACGGGACGCACCCACCAGATACGCGCTCAGCTGGCGGACGCGGGGCACCCGCTTCTGGGAGACACCAAGTACGGCGCCCGTCCCAGCAGGCTCCGCAGCACTCAGCTCCTGCACAGCTGGCAGCTCAGGTTCACGGACATGGGAGACGGCAGGCTGGCATACCTTACAGGCAGGACAGTTACCGCTGACCCGCCTCAGGACATGATGAAGATAATAAGTGACCTCTTCGGCATCAGGACCGCCGGGGAGCTTGAAAATATCGCAAAAGATTACTTCTGAAAGGATCTGTTCAATTGGAAAACGAAAAGAAGAGCAAAAGCAAATTCGGTGAATGGATAAGGGACATAATCATAGCCATCGTTCTGGCAGCTGTGGTGCTTTTGCTGTTTAAGCCTGTGATCGTGAAGCAGCACTCCATGGAGCCTAACTTCTACGGCGGCGACTACCTCATAGTGGCCAGGCAGGCATACACATTCTCAGGAAGCCCCCAGACGGGAGACGTCGTCGTGTTCAGGACTGAGCTCACCGACGAAGAAGGAAACGACAAGAACCTGATCAAGAGGGTCATCGCCTGCCCAGGCGACACCGTAGAGATCCGGGACGGATACGTGTACCTGAACGGGGATCTTTTGGACGAGCCCTACCTGATGGAACAGGGCGTATCGGGCAAGATGGACGCCATGACCGTCCCCGAGGGTATGTACTTCTGCTGCGGCGACAACCGCGCAGTGTCCAACGATTCCAGAGGAAGCCAGGTGGGACTGGTGGCCGAGGATGATATCATCGGCAAGGTAGTACTCAGGCTCTATCCCTTCGACAGGATCAGTACATTCTAGGTGATAAATTGAAAAGAGAGATAAAGTTAGCAGCCAACAACAAAAAAGCTTACCACGACTACTTCGTGGAAGAGACCTACGAGGCGGGCATCGAGCTGACCGGCACCGAGATCAAGTCGGTCCGCGCAGGCAAGGTCTCCATCAAGGAGTCCTTCGTCAAGATCAAAGCCGGCCAGGCCATGGTCTACGGAATGAACATTTCCCCTTACGAGCAGGGGAACCGTTTTAACGTGGAACCCACCAGGACCCGCAGGCTCCTCCTCCACAAGCAGGAGATCCGCAAGCTGGACCAGGCTTTGGCCCTTGAAGGCATGACCCTGATCCCTCTTCGGATGTACATCAACGAGGACGGCCGGGCCAAGCTGGAGATCGGCCTCTGCAAAGGTAAGAAAAACTACGACAAGCGCGAATCCATCGCCAAGCGCGATTCCAAGCGGGACATCGAGCGGAGGATGAAAAACAGAAGATAGAATGAAGAGGAGAAGCGGTAAGCTTCTCCTCTTTTTTTCGTATTATTTGTTCTCCTCTTCCAGCCTCCTGGCCGCTTCTTCTCTCTCCCTGCAGATGTCCGCCCAGCTGGGGATCTTGGTGAGCGCCTCTGCGAAGGCCGCCAGTTCCACGGGGATCTCGATCTTTTGCGGACACATCTCCATGCAGGCGCCGCAGCCTATGCAGGCTGAGGGCAGCTTGTCCTCGGGAAGAGCGTCAAGCTGCATCTTGATGGTGAAACCTGAATCCGCCCTGATCTGATTGTACTTGAACAAAAGATCCGGGATATCCAGTTCCATGGGGCAGCTTGCGGTGCAGTACCTGCAGGCAGTGCAGGGGATCTCGCTCTTCATGGCATCAGCTGCGTCCATGATGATCTTTTCCTCGTCCGCGGTGAGGGGGTCATAGTGGTCGAAGGCCGCCACATTGTCCACCACGTGATCCATGGCGGTCATTCCCGAAAGCACTGTCAGCACACCGTCCAGTTTCTGAGTCCATCTGAAAGCGTAGGATGCAGCGGATCTGTCCCCTCCCAGGGCGCCCATCACGTTCTCGGGAAGGCTGGCCAGCTTGCCGCCTCTTGCAGGTTCCATGATGATCACCGGCAGGCCGTGCTCAACCGCCATCTCGTACTTTTCCTTCGCCTTCTGCACGGTCCAGTCGAAGTAGTTGATCTGGAGCTGGCAGAAGTCCATCATGTCGCCGTACTTGTCCATGATCTTCTGAAGGGTGGGAAGGTCAGCGTGGCTGGAGAATCCCAGGAACCTGATCCTGCCCTGCTTTTTCTGCTCGACAAAGTAGTCGATGATGCCCCACTGAGGATCCTCGTAGGTCTTCAGCGAGTTCTCGTACATGTTGTGCAAAAGATAAAAGTCGAAGTGATCCACCTGGCATTTCTTCAGCTGTTTCTCAAAGGTATCAGCCGGGTCATACTTCTCAGATATGGCGTGGCCGGGATACTTGGTGGCCAGATAGAAGCTGTCTCTGGGGTATTTCTTAAGGATCTTTCCAATGACGGTCTCGGAGGTACCATTATGGTAGACCGCTGCCGTGTCGAAGTAGTTCACTCCGTGTTCGATGGCGTAGTCCACCATCTTCTCCGTCAGTTCCTCATCCACGGACTTGTCCTCTTTGAGAGGAAGTCTCATGAGCCCGAAGCCCAGCATGGAAATGTCCAGATCTTTGAATTTGCGGTAAATCATTTCACCCTCCTTATTTATTTCTGAGAACCTTTTTGAGGAATTGTCCGGTGTAGGAGTCTTCGTGCTCCGCCACCTCTTCCGGAGTTCCTGTGGTGACCACGGTGCCTCCGCGGTCTCCGCCGTCCGGTCCCAGATCGATTATGTAGTCTGCGCTCTTGATCACGTCCAGATTGTGTTCGATGACCACCACGGTGTTCCCCTGGTCCACCAGCTGCTGCAGCACTCCGATGAGCTTGTTTACATCGTCGAAGTGCAGGCCCGTGGTAGGTTCGTCCAGGATGTACAGAGTCTTGCCCGTGGAGCGCTTGGCCAGTTCCGTGGCCAGTTTCACTCTCTGGGCCTCTCCTCCGGAAAGTTCCGTGGAAGGCTGGCCCAGCTTGATATATCCCAGGCCCACCGACTGGAGAGTAACGATGAACTTGTGGATCTGCGGTATATTCCTGAAGTAATCCAGGGCCTCGTCCACTGTCATGTTGAGCACATCTGAGATGTCCTTGCCCTTGTACTTGACCTCCAGAGTCTCGCGGTTGTATCTTTTGCCGTGGCAGACTTCGCAGGGCACGTAGACGTCAGGCAGGAAGTGCATCTCGATCTTTATGATACCGTCGCCGGAGCAGGCTTCGCACCTGCCTCCCTTCACGTTGAAGCTGAATCTGCCCTTCTTGTAGCCCCGCATCTTGGCTTCGGGAAGTGAAGCGAAAAGATCTCTGATGGTATCGAACATCCCGGTATACGTTGCGGGGTTGGATCTGGGGGTCCTGCCGATGGGGCTCTGGTCGATGTCGATGACCTTGTCGATGTACTTCAGTCCCTCGATGGAATCGTGGTCCCCGGGATCCTCCTGAAGTTTGTTGGTGACTGCCGCAGCCCCCTTATAAAGGATCTCATTCACGAGAGAGGACTTGCCTGAGCCGGAAACTCCCGTGACGCAGACGAACTTGCCAAGGGGGAAGTCCACATCGATATTCTTCAGATTGTTCTGTCTGGCTCCTCGGACCGTAAGTTTAAGGCCGTTTCCGGGACGCCTGAACGCGGGTATCTCTATTTTTTTCTTGCCTGAAAGGTACTGACCGGTTATGGACTCGGGGCAGGCTTTGATGTCCTCCACCGTGCCCTGGACCACCAGCCGTCCGCCGTTGACGCCGGCGCCGGGGCCTATGTCCACGATGTGATCTGCGGCGTACATAGTGTCCTCATCGTGTTCCACCACGATCAGGGTGTTGCCTATGTCTGTTAGGTCTCTCAGAGTCTTGAGAAGTTTCTCGTTATCTTTCTGGTGCAGGCCGATGGAAGGCTCGTCCAGTATGTACAGGACGCCCACCAGACCGGAACCGATCTGGGTGGCCAGCCTTATCCTCTGGGATTCTCCGCCCGAAAGGGTGGATGCATTCCTTGAAAGGGTCAGGTAATTCAGCCCCACGTTCCTGAGGAAGGTAAGCCTGGCGGTGATCTCTTTGATTATCTGCTCCGCTATGAAGCGGTCCTTTTCGCTCAGGTCCAGTTCCCCGAAGAACTTCAGGCACTCCTCCACGCTGAACTCCGAAAGGTCAGCGATGTTGAGGCCGCCAACGGTCACCGCCAGTATCTCAGGTCTGAAGCGCTTGCCGCCGCAGGCGGGACAGACGCTTACGGTCATGTATTCTTCCATCTTGGCCCTGAAATAGTCGGATGTGGTCTCCCTCACCCTCCGTTCGATATTGTTGATGGCTCCCTCAAAAGGTCTGTCCTGCAGGGACTTGGCTCCGGTGCCCCTGGACACGTAGGTCCACTGAAGCTTCCTGTCGCCGGTGCCATAGTACAGTTCCTGAAGGAACTGCTTAGGCAGGGCTTTAAGGGGAACTCTGGGATCAATATGGTGGTAGTCCATGAGGCCGGAGATCATCTGCCTGTACCATCCGGCATACTCCATAGTGCCGAAGATGGGCTGCAGAGCTCCGTCCGCTATGGAAAGATCCTCGTTTATGAGTTTTTTGGGATCCAGTTTCTGGGTGATGCCCAGGCCGGAACACACCGGGCAGGCTCCGAAGGGGGCGTTGAAACTGAACATCCTGGGTTCCAGCTCCTCAAGGGCTGCACCGTGCTCCGGGCAGGCCAGCTTGGTGGAGAATATCTTCTCTGTATGATGGTCGTAGAAGTCCGCCTCGATCTGGACCAGGCCGCCTTCCGACTGACTTACAGCCAGTTCACAGGCTTCCGCCACACGGCTCTCCTGTCCCGGTTTTACCACTATGCGGTCCACCACGATCTCTATTGAGTGCTTATAAGTCTTCTCCAGTTTGATCTCGTCTTCCCCGATGACCTTCAGTTCACCGTTGACCCTGACCCTGGTGAAGCCCTCTCGTCTGATCCTGTCTATGACCTTTTCGTGAGTGCCCTTCTTGCCCCTGACCACAGGTGCCAGCACCAGTATCTTGGTGCCCTCGTCCATGGCCATGATGGTATCCACCATCTGGTCCACCGACTGGGAAGCGATGGGCTTCCCGCACACCGGGCAGTGGGGCTTGCCGATCCTGGCATAGAGCAGTCTCAGGTAGTCATGGATCTCCGTGACCGTGCCTACAGTGGACCTGGGGTTCCTGTTGGTGGTCTTCTGATCGATGGAAATGGCCGGGCTCAGGCCCTCGATGTACTCCACATTTGGCTTTTCCATCTGTCCCAGAAACTGTCTGGCATAGGAAGAAAGAGACTCCATGTAGCGTCTCTGTCCCTCGGCGTAGATGGTATCGAAGGCAAGCGAAGACTTGCCGGATCCCGACAGTCCCGTGAGCACCACCAGTTTGTCCCTGGGGATGCGGACGTCCAGCTTCTTAAGGTTATTTTCGGCTGCGCCTTTTATTACTATTTCATTCTGCATTTACTGTTTTGTTATACGCTTCCTGTTCGTAGGTGTAATCCTCTTCAAGGTAGTTGTGTGCAGGATCCTTCCTGTCGATGAGCTTGTGCACAAAATATCTGCAGAGCTCCGGGTTCCTCACAAGTATGGGCCCGATGATGTATGTGCCCAGGAACTCTCCCTCAATGATGAAATCTCCCATGCCTTCAATGTGTCCGGCGTGATTCTCGAAGCCGATGACGTCCTTCTCCGTAAGGGGGCACTTGGTGTGCACGTCCTTGACTATGCGGCCCGTATGCTCGGGATCGAAGTCAAAGACTCCGATGCAGTCCTTGCCGAAGAGTTCCAGAGAGTTGCCTGTGGCCAGCACCGGCTTACCGGATTCGATGAACTCGGTGAAGGGATCCATGTCTTTCTTCATGTCCCGGAGAGTCAGGTCCATAGCCCTCTCCGTACCGCTTCCGATATAGAGCATATCGCAGTCAGAGAAGTTCTTGGGGTCTCCCACCGTGAAGGTCCTGACCTCCACCTCCGCACCCTGTTCCTTCAGATGATATACCAGAGCCTTGACGTTGCCCGAATCTCCGTAGAGATTCATGAGGTCGTGATAAAGGTATCCAATTGTGATCTTCATTGCTCTTACCCCCTTATCCCTTTCCTGAAAGGCTCCACGTAGTCGAAGTTCAGCACTCCGTATACGTTTCCTTCTGTCTTTTGCTCGATGACCTGTTTGATGCCGGTCAGGTCATCCATTACTATGATGTTTTCTTTCCTGATGCCCGCCAGCTTGGCTCTCACTGCGAAGTCCAGGGCGTTTGGTCCGGTGCAGACCACGTAATCCTCCGGGCTCAGCATCTCGAAATTGATGTCGTAGAGCCAGGAAAGGTCGAAGTGCACGTATCTCCTGCTGATCTCCCTGTGGCCCAGGACTATGGTCTTCCTGCCCTGCCCCTTGTTGTCCGCTTCCGCGTACAGCAGAGCCAGGTTGTATGTGGAATTGTTCTCAGCCTTGCAGTTGAGAATGGTGTACTTCCTGTCGTTTACCGTGAACTCGTCGTAGATCTTGCCCATGATTCTGTCATCGGAAAGTGCCTCCACTGTTGTCCCTCGGTCGATCCCCAGGATGTCGCAGACCGAGTAGGCGCCTATGATGTTGTACAGGTTGAAGAGCACGTGGCTGGAGACCTTGATCTTATCCTCACCGTTCACCGTGATCTCGTCGTTGGCATAGTCCACGTCGGTTATGGCGTAACTGATGTTCTCACGCCTGAATCCGCACTCAGGGCAGCTGTAGCTTCCCACGGATCCATAGTGGAAATAGTCGAAATCCATCTTGTGTCCGCACTTGGGGCAGTAAAGATAGTCCTTGATATCATCCATCCACTCGTAGCTATTCTCGGTCTTCTCGATGCCGAAGTATGTCATGGGCCCTCTGTGGCTCAGGCTGAACTTCCTGAGGATCGGATCGTCGCCATTTACGATGAGATGAGTCTCCGGAGCGATGCCTTTCATGATCTCCCCGTATACAATGTCGTAATCTCCCTGCCTGGGCGGTTGGTCGCGGGTGATGTTGTTGATCACCAGGTACTTGGGTCTCAGGAATCTGATGACCAGTTTCAGGTACCTCTCGTCCACCTCCAGCACCAGGGCATCGGCCTGTACCGTGTCACCCTTGGTGTGATTCATGATGGTGGTGGCCACGCCCTCCCACTGGTTGGCGCCGTCCCTGTTGCAGCAGACCTTCATGCCCGCCCTCTCCAGGACCTCCGTTATCAGTTTGGTGGTGGATCCCTTGCCGCAGGATCCCGTCACCATGATGACGTTCTCAGGATACCTGAGGCTCTTCATGGTCTTGGGGAAAAACTTCAGTACCACTCTTCCCGGCATGGTGGTGCCGCCGAAGTGGAGAGCTTTCTCCAGTTTATATATTGCTTTGCCTGTTACTACTCCTAACATATTCTCACCTATTTAAAGAGTTTTTTGTTACCCGGGCGTTCCGGGCCATATACATAATTATTATACCATATATTAACGGAAATTGTGAATGATTTTAGGAACATTTGTTCGCTTTTTCTTGTAAAAAATCCGCGCGGATAGTATAATATTATCAACAACAGACGCACTATCACGGAGGATATGATGACTGAATTCAAGGTCCATGCGGACTTCCAGCCCACCGGCGACCAGCCCCAGGCAATAGAGGCCCTGGCGCGCGGCATCCGGGAGGGCAAAAGATTCCAGACCCTCATGGGTGTCACCGGCTCGGGCAAGACCTTCACCATGGCCAAGCTCATCGAAGCCGTCCAGCGCCCCACCCTGGTGATCTCCCACAACAAAACACTGGCAGCCCAGCTCCACGGCGAGTTCAAGTCTTTCTTTCCCGACAACGCCGTGGAATACTTCGTATCCTACTACGACTATTACCAGCCGGAAGCCTACGTGCCCTCCACGGACACCTATATCGAGAAGGATTCCGACATAAATGACGAAATAGAGAAGCTGAGGCACTCTGCCACCGCCGCCCTGGCAGAGAGGAGAGACGTCATAATCGTGGCCTCCGTCTCCTGCATCTACGGTCTGGGTTCCCCCTTCGACTACGTGAACCAGATGCTGTCCCTTAGACCCGGAATGGAAAAGTCCAGGCGGGATATTTTGCGCAAGCTGGTGGACCTTCAGTACGTCAGAAATGACATGGCCTTCGAGCGCGGCACATTCAGAGCCAGAGGGGATGTCATAGACATCTACCCTGCCGGCAACGACTCAGCTGTCAGAGTGGAGCTCTTCGGCGATGAGATCGACACCATCAAGGAGATGAACCCTGTGACCGGGGAGATCCTGGGGGTCAGGAACCACATTTCCATCTACCCCGCCTCCCACTACGTTACCTCAGAGGCCAATATGCAGAGAGCCCTTCATGATATCGAGCTGGAGCTGGAGGAGCGCATCCAGTGGTTCAAGGACCGGGGCAAGCTCCTGGAGGCCCAGAGGATCGAGCAGCGCACCCGGTACGACCTGGAGATGCTCCGCGAGATCGGCACCTGCAGCGGCATCGAGAACTACACCAGGCACCTTTCCGGCTTCAAGCCCGGGGAGAAGCCATACACTTTGATAGACTATTTCCCAAAGGACTTCTTGATGATAGTGGACGAGTCCCACGCCATGCTGCCCCAGCTCCACGGCATGTACGCAGGCAACCTGAGCCGCAAAACATCCCTGGTGGACTACGGTTTCCGCCTGCCCTCCGCCCTGGACAACAGGCCGCTTAAGTTCGAGGAGTGGGAAAAGATGATCAACCAGGCTGTATTCTTCTCCGCCACCCCTGCCGAGTGGGAGAAGAAAGCCTCCGGCGGCATAACCGCCGAGCAGCTGATCAGGCCTACGGGACTGCTGGATCCGCCCATCGAGGTACATCCCACCAAGGGCCAGATCGACCACCTGATAGGCGAGATCAAGAAGACCACGGCCAATGGCGAAAAGGTGCTGGTCACCACCCTCACCAAGAAGATGGCCGAATCCCTCACCGACTACCTCAAGGGAGTGAACATCAGGGTCAGGTACCTGCACTCCGACGTGGACACCTTGGAGAGGATGGAGATAATCCGCGATCTGAGAATGGACGTCTTCGACGTGCTGGTTGGAATCAACCTGCTACGCGAAGGCCTCGACATACCCGAGGTTGCCCTTGTTGCAATCCTGGACGCGGACAAGGAAGGCTTCCTCCGTACGGAGACCTCGCTGATCCAGACCATCGGCCGCGCCGCCCGCAACACCGACGGCCACGTCATAATGTATGCAGACAACATATCCCACGCCATGCAGGTGGCCATCGACGAGACCGAGCGCCGCCGCAAGATCCAGGACGATTACAACAAGGCTCACGGCATAACCCCCGAATCCATCCGTAAATCCGTCCGCTCCGTAATAGAGGCCACAAAGACCGAGGACAAGGACGAGGGCTTCTACAAGGGCAGGAAGCCTTCGGAGCTTACCAAGAAGGAACTGAAGGATTACGTGGCCAAGCTGGAGAAAGAAATGAAGCAGGCCGCCAAGGACCTGCAGTTCGAGCGCGCCGCGCTGCTGCGCGATAAGCTGATCGAGGTAAGGGCGAAGCTGTAGATCTTTGCAGGCGCGATGTTTCGGGCAAGTGCCGCGCCGTTTTGTGAAAGGCCCTGTGGGGCTGGATGAAAAGGGGGCGCCCATTGGATACATGTTCTGAAAAACAGGAAGTTTTGTCGCAGGACGCTTCGGGCTTCGTGCTGCTGTCCGAAGCGGTGCCGCAGATCGTGCAGGAGATGCGATACTTTACGACGTTCAACTGCACGGGCGCGCGGGTGGACGGTTATGAGGAGCCCGTGGCGCTGCTGACGAAGGAAGCTGCGGAGGCGCTGCGGCAGGCCGCGGAAGAGGCGGAAGGCATGGGTTTTCGCCTGCGCGTATTCGACGCCTACCGGCCGGTGCGGGCGGTGGAATGCTTCGAACGGTGGGAACTGACCGCCGACGAGCGGATGAAGCCCTATTTCTTCCCGTCCATCGACAAGGCGACGATCTTCCGGGAGAGCTACATCGCGCGGCGCTCCAGTCACAGCCGCGGCAGCACGCTCGACGTGACTCTTCTGGACATGAAGACCGGCCTCGACCTCGACATGGGCGGACCCTTCGATCTCTTCGACGACATTTCGGGCACGTTCTCCGAGCGCATCACGCGGGAGCAGCAGGAAAACCGCATGCTGCTGCGCGCTTTGATGGATCGGGCAGGCTTTCGCGGCGCGCAGAGCGAATGGTGGCACTTTACGCTGCGGAATGAACCTTATCCCGATACGTATTTCGATTTTCCCGTATGCCGCGCATCGGTGG
>JAEEOX010000029.1 GCA_016284485.1 Bacillota bacterium
CTGGCCCAGATCCAGAAGAAGTACGGCAAGGGTGCCGTCATGAAGATGGGAGATGAGACTCATCTCAACATCGAAGCGATCTCAACAGGCTCCATAAGCCTTGACATCGCCACCGGCATCGGCGGAGTGCCCAAGGGAAGGATCGTCGAGATCTACGGACCCGAATCTTCAGGTAAGACGACTCTTGCTCTCCACGTTGTTGCCGAGACCCAGAAGAAGGGCGGCAAGGCTGCTTTCATCGATGCGGAACATGCGCTGGATCCGGTCTATGCCGGCAATCTGGGAGTAGATGTTGACGAGCTTCTTGTATCCCAGCCCGATACAGGCGAGGATGCGCTGGAGATCTGCGACATGCTGGCCAGGTCAGGAGCGCTGGACGTGATCGTCATAGACTCCGTCGCAGCACTGGTACCCAGAGCAGAGCTGGAAGGCGACATGGGCGATTCTCACGTGGGACTCCACGCCAGGCTCATGTCTCAGGCTCTCAGGAAGATCACAGGTGCAGTCAACAAGACCAATACCTGTGTCATCTTCATCAACCAGCTTCGTGAGAAGGTAGGCATCATGTTCGGCAACCCCGAAGTCACCACAGGAGGCCGCGCTCTGAAATTCTACGCTTCCATGAGACTGGACGTGAGAAGGACTGAATCCATCAAGCAGGGCGACGCCATCATCGGAAACCGCACCAGAGTCAAGGTGGTCAAGAACAAGGTGGCTCCTCCCTTCAAGCAGGCCGAATTTGACATCATGTACGGCAGAGGCATCTCCAAGGCCGGTGATCTTCTGGACTGTGCCACTCAGGCAGGCATCCTTGAGAAGGCCGGCTCCTGGTACAGCTATAAGGGCGAACGCATCGGACAGGGCAGGGAGAATGTCAAGGAATATCTTGAATCCCATCCCGCAGTCATGGACGAGATCGAGAAGAGGCTTCTGGCTCAGCTCGATGCCAATGCTGATAAATCCGACGAGGCAAAGGATGACATCTCTCAGGACGAGATCGATGAGATCCTGGACATCTTCGTGGATGAGGACGGAGTGATCATGGAGAAATGATCTCCCTATGATATGACCCGGATGACAGCAAACGGCCTTGCATAAGGCCGTTTTTTGCACAAAATATATAAGGTTTTTAATAAATTATTCCTTGACATACCTGGTTTCATCTGCTATATTTTAACAGTTGGCCGCTCAGACACGGTTGTTTTTAAGTGCAATTGACTTTGCCACCGTCAATGGCGAGACAGGTAAGAGGAGGAAAGAAATGTACGCAATTATTGAAACAGGCGGTAAGCAGTACAGAGTCCAGGAAGGCGATGTGATCTGCGTTGAGAAGCTTAAGGCTGAAGCAGGCGAAGTAGTTAACTTCGATCACGTTCTTGTTCTCGGTGAAGGCGAAGGCGCCAAAGTCGGAACACCTTACACAGGCGACGTCGTTGAAGGCAAAGTCGTAGAATCCGGTAAGGGCAAGAAGGTAGTCATCTTCAAGTACAAGGCTAAGAAGGACTACAGGAAGAAGCAGGGACACAGACAGCCCTACACAGCTGTTGAGATCCTTACAGTAGGCACAGCCAAGGCTCCCAAGAAGGAAGCCCCCAAGGCAGAAGCTCCCAAAGCTGAAGAAGTAAAGGCTGAGGAAGTCAAGGTGTCCATGTCCATGAAGAAGGACGAATTACTGGCTATCGCTAAGGAAAACGGCATAGATGTAGATGAGAAGGCAACCAAGGCTGCCATCATCGAAGCTATTGAGAATGCCGGAAAGTAATTACTGACAGAAGGAGGCACAATCATGGCAAGTAAAAAAGGAGTAGGAAGCTCTAAGAACGGTCGTGACTCAGAATCTAAGCGTCTTGGATTGAAGGCAGGCGACGGTCAGTATGTAACTGCCGGCAGCATCATCGTAAGACAGAGAGGAACGAAGTTCCACCCCGGTAACAACGTTGGCATCGGCGGAGATGACACACTCTTCGCAATGATCGATGGTAATGTCAAGTTCGAAAGAAAAGACAAGACCAGAAAACAGGTCAGCGTTTATTCCAAGGAAGCTTAAGTAGAGTTGATGGCCCTGTACGCTACACGTATGGGGCTTTCTTTTTAAGGGCACGGCAATGTTTGTAGACAGAGCGAGAATATATGTGAAGTCGGGCAAAGGCGGAAACGGGGCGGTAACTTTCAGACGCGACCCCTACGTTCCCAACGGCGGTCCTGACGGAGGAGACGGCGGACGCGGCGGAGACATCGTGATCCAGGCCGACGGCAACCTGAGGACGCTCCTCGATTTCAAGTACAAGAAAAAATACGAGGCTGAGTCCGGCCAGAACGGCATGAGCCGCAACAAGTTCGGCAAGGACGGAGAAGACCTCGTCATCAAGGTACCCCGCGGAACCATGGTCATCGATGAGGAGACCGGCAAGATCATGAAGGATCTTGTGGAGGACGGGCAGTCTTTTGTTGCAGCAAGAGGCGGTAAGGGCGGAAGAGGAAACGTTCACTTCAAGAGTTCCATCCGTCAGGCTCCCAACTTTGCCGAAGCCGGCGGAGAGGCCAGAGAAAGAGTGGTCATACTGGAACTCAAACTTCTGGCTGACGTAGGTCTGGTAGGTTTCCCCAACGTCGGAAAGTCCTCACTCTTAAAAGAGGCTACCAAGGCTGAACCGAAGATCGCAAACTACCATTTCACCACCATCGATCCCAACCTGGGCGTTGTTTACATTCACGGAGAGAGCTTCGTGATGGCTGACATCGCCGGCATAATCGAAGGCGCATCTGAGGGAGCAGGCATGGGCTTCAAGTTTTTGAAGCACATCGAACGCACCAAGGTACTTATCCACGTTGTGGACGTTTCAGGTTCGGAGGGAAGAGATCCAAAGGAAGATTTCGACAAGATCAACCTTGAACTCAAGGCATACAGCGACAGCGTGGCGCGCAAACCCCAGATCGTTGCTGCCAACAAGATAGATGAACTGGAGCTCATGGATGAGGATCCCAGGTATCTGGAGTTCAAAGAATACGTCAACTCCAAGGGCTATGACTGCTATCCCATGGCTGCACCTCTCGGAGAGGGCGTTAAGGAAGTGCTCACAGCTGCACTGATCAAGCTCCAGGAAGTGGAGAAGGAGCCTGTTCAGGAACCGGATCCCATGGATTACTACGATTTCGAAGCTGATTCCAAGGATCCAGACTGGAACAAGATCACCTGCGGATATGACAGTGATGCAGGCGTATATACCCTTGAGGGACGCCAGCTCACCAAGATATTCAACTCCACCAACTTCTTCGACATGGGTTCACTCAGATATCTCTATAAATACATAGAGAAGAACGGAGCCATCGAGGAACTGAAGGAAATGGGCCTCAGGGAAGGCGACATCATCAGGATCAACGACTACGAAATGGAATTCTGGGATGAATAATATCACAGAAAAACTTGAAAGACTTCTTAAAAGAGTAGAGAAACCTGGAAGGTACATCGGAGGCGAAGTCAACTCTGTACGCAAGTCCCCTGAGGACACAGATGTCAACTTCTGCTTCTGTTTTCCTGATATTTACGAGATCGGCATGTCCTATCTCGGTCTTCAGATACTCTATAAAGCGGTAAACGACAGGAACGGTCTGTTCTGTCAGAGGGCCTTCCATCCCCAGGAGGATATGGAGGATCTGATGAGAGAGGAGGGCGTTCCTCTTTATACTCTGGAGACCAAAACACCTCTCAGAGAGATGGACTGCATCGGTTTCACCCTTCAGTACGAGATGTCTTTCACGTCCATGCTCAACATGCTGGATCTTGCCGGGATCCCGGTGTTCTCACGTGAGAGAGGGGAGGATATGCCTCTCGTCATTGCCGGAGGACCCTGCGCCACCAACCCGGAACCGCTCTGGGAGTTCGTGGACTGCTTCCTCATAGGAGACGGAGAAGAGGCACTTCCCGACTTTCTGGAAGAAATTGGCAAGGCAAAGAAGGAAGGCCTTTCGAAGAGAGACTTTCTCAGGAGAGCCTGCCGTATGCAGGGCGTTTATGTGCCGGCATTCTATGACGTGGAATACAACGAAGACGGCACAGTAAGGTCCTACATCCCAAACGTGGAGGAGGCACCCACAACAGTGAGGCGCAACATTCTTCCTTCCATTGAGGACGCACCTTTCCCGGTGGATCCCATAATTCCCATGGTGGAAGCCGTTCACGACAGGGCAGTGGTGGAGACCTTCAGAGGCTGCACCAGAGGCTGCCGTTTCTGCCAGGCGGGAATGATCTACCGTCCCATCAGAGAACGTTCCAGAGAAAAGATCCATGACATCGCTCTCAGGCAGCTCAGAAACACCGGTCATGAAGAGCTCTCGCTTCTGAGCCTTTCCTCTTCAGATCATTCTGAATTCGAGGAACTGGCCCTGGGGCTCATCGACATGACCAAACCCATGAACGTATCCCTTTCTCTGCCTTCGCTGAGAATGGACAAGTTCGCTTTCGAGGTTCTGGACCGAATCCAGGAATACCGTAAAAGCAGCCTGACCTACGCTCCCGAGGCCGGTACCCAGAGGCTCAGAGATATTATAAACAAAGGCGTGACAGAAGATGATATCTATGAGTCTGTGAGAGAAGCTCTGACTCTCGGCTGGAATCACATCAAGCTGTATTTCATGGACGGGCTTCCGGCAGAGACCTATGAGGATCTCGACGGCATCGCAGAGATCGTAAGGAACATCAAGAGCATCAACTGGCAGGTCAACGGAGGCAAACTGGGCCGCTTCAGACTTACTGTATCGGTCTCCAACTTTGTTCCCAAGGCCTTCACACCTTTCCAGTGGGAGAGCCAGGACACTCCTGAATCATTCAGAGATAAGCACAACTATCTCTCTGAGAAGCTCAAGATGAAGGGTGTAACCTTCAACTACCACGACGACGAGACCTCAGCCTTCGAAGCAGTCTTTGCCAGAGGCGACCGCAAAACATCCGCGCTCCTGTATAACGCCTGGAAGCTGGGCGCCAAACTGGACGGATGGACAGAGCATTACAGGCCCGACATCTGGGAGGAAGCCTTCAGAGTATCAGGTATCGACAAGGATTTCTATACCACCAGGAAGAGATCTTTTGATGAAGTCCTCCCCTGGGACATCATCGACTGCGGCGTTACCAAGTCTTTCTTAAGGAGCGAGGCTGAGAAGGCCTACAGGGCCGAGACCACCGGTGACTGCAGGATCAAGTGCCGCGGCTGCGGTATCAACAGATATGTAAAATGTGAAAAGGAGGGCATCTTAAATGGCTGAATATGTTCTCAAGTTCACTAAGACCGGCTATTCCAAATACATTTCTCACCTTGACCTCATGAGGGTATTCGCCAGAAGCTTCAAGATAGCCGCCCTGGATATCAAATACTCTCAGGGATACAATCCGCACCCGAGGATGTCCTTCGCGCAGCCACTGTCTCTCGGATATTCATCTTTTGCTGAATATCTGGAGTTCGAAACTGTGTCAGAGCATACCGAAGAAGAGCTTCTTGCCATGCTGAGACCGCTCCTTCCGGAAGGAATAGAGATCCTCTTCATAGAGCCCCTGGACATAGGCAAAAAGACTCTCGCCTCCGAAACCGTGGCTGCAGAGTTCGTGATCAGTTTCGATACTGATGCCACCGAGGAAGATCTTCAGAAGATCATGGACGGATACGTCTCCCAACCGGAGATAATCGCCCTCAAACGGATGAAGAAGACCAAGCGCCTGGAAGAGACTGACATCAAGGACAAGATCCGCGAAATATCTGTTTCCAAGCCTGATCAGGCAGTGATAAGATGCGTTCTGGACCAGGGCAGCGGCTCCAATCTGAGTCCCGAGCCCCTGATTCAGAGCTTCATGAAATATGCAGATCTGGACGTTCCCAGGTGGGACGTGGAGGTCACCAGAAGGCGGCTTTTCTTCACAGATCGTATACAATTTCAGCATATTGACAACCCCCTGTAAGATTCCTAAAATTAGGGCATCAGGGGGTTTTTTATGAGATCATTGGGGGATCTGGACTTCAATAAGGTGCGCCTTTTTGCGGCGGATCATGTGAAGACGCTGAGGATGATCGCAGTGATTGCGGTTGTTTTTCTTTCTGTGCTGTTTTTCTGGACCAGAGGAAGCGGAGAGACTGTGGAGATAGACGCTCCTTCGATGGAACAGGTTAATGAAACAGGAACAGCTGAAACAGCTCTGCCGGAAACCGCTCCTCCCGCAGCAGGAGAGACTGCCTACGTGGACATCTGCGGTGAGGTGGTGTCCCCCGGCGTCTATAAGGTTGATACAGAGACCCGAGTGTTTCAGGTCATTGAGCTTGCCGGCGGACCTACGGACAAGGCAGATTTCATGACTCTTAACAGGGCGGAGAAGGTATATGACGGTCAGAAGATCATCGTTCCGAAGCAAGGGGAGGAGGCTGAGGGTACGACTGCAGACAGTTCATACCCGGATGACGGAAGGGTGAACATCAACACCGCAGATTCGTCACTTCTTCAGACTATTCCGGGCATAGGCCCTGCCAAGGCGTCCAGGATCATAGACTATCGTGAGACCGTGGGAAGGTTCGCCTCAATTGAGGAGATCATGAACGTATCGGGAATAGGGGAGGCCACTTTTCAGTCCATCAGGGACTACATCAAAGTATGATTCCGTAAACAGTTGAGAAAGGAGAATGGGAATGGATATTTCAACTTTATCGGAAATTTTGAGCGACGGTATCACCATCTCGCAGCTATATGATCTGGTCAGAGAAGAGGAGAGATCCGTACCTCTCGACAAGAAGGTGGAAAGATTACTTTACGACCTCATGCTGTCCACCAATTACAAGGGGCACAAATACCTCAAGGATTCCATTATCATGCTGGTGAACAATGAAGCAGACAGCGAAAGCTTTGCAAGATACGTGTATCCGGTGCTGGGTCAGAAATACGGCGTGAATCGCCAGAGCATCGAGAAGAACATGAGATTCGCCATCATGAAGATCTACGAGCAGAATACGGAAGAGAATCTTTTGCGCCTGCTGGGAAAACCTGCTCTGTGCAGTCCCAGACCCACAAACGCTAAATTTGTATCCATATGCGCTGCTAAATTGAGGCTTGAGAGATAATGGCGGCTGTGATATAATCCAGTTATGATATCACAGGAAAAAATCGAAAGGATCAACTGGCTCTCCAGGAAGAAAAAGACAGACGGACTCACCGAAGAGGAGATCGTCGAGCAAAAGATCCTCTACAGAGAGTACATCGATGCCATAAAGGGCAATCTCAGAGTGCATCTTGAGAGCATCGAATTCGTTGACGAAAAGAACGATCTGTCCTGAGCGGACAGCCATAGGAAACATCAGCGGTGGATAGAATGATCGACCGCGGTGTTTTATTAGAGATCAAATCTTTATTTGAAGGGACGACCAGAAATAATGGAACATCTTGGGCTTAATGAGATCAGAAAGCAGTTTCTGGACTTCTACGCATCAAAAGGGCACTACGTAGGAAGATCCTCCAGCCTGATACCTAAGAACGACAAATCAATTCTCATAATCAATTCCGGAATGGCTCCTCTGAAGCCATATTTCGCCGGGACTGAGACTCCTCCCAGAAAGAGGATGTGCACCTGCCAGAAGTGCATCCGCACCGGCGACATAGACAACGTTGGTCACACCACCAGGCACGGTACATTCTTCGAGATGCTGGGAAACTTCAGCTTCGGAGACTATTTCAAGAAGGAAAGCATCGCCTGGGGAGTCGAATTCCTCACTCAGAAGATGGGATTCCCCATGGACAGGCTCTGGGCCACCGTATATCTGGATGATGACGAAGCCATCGAGATCTGGAAGAACAACGGCATGGATCCCAACCACATCGTACGTCTCGGAAAGGAAGACAATTTCTGGGAAATCGGACTGGGCCCCTGCGGACCGGATTCTGAGATATTCTATGACAGAGGCGAGGAATTCGGCTGCGGTAAGCCGGACTGCAAGCCCGGATGCGACTGCGAGAGATTCATCGAGATCTGGAACCACGTATTCACTCAGTTCTCCAAGGAAGAGGACGGTTCATATTCCAATCTGGCTCATCCCAACATCGATACGGGAATGGGTCTTGAGAGGATCGCCTGCGTCATGCAGGATACACTTTCGATCTTCGACGTGGATACCATCAGAGTCATTCTGGAGGAAGTTGCCGGGATCTCCGGCGTGAAGTACACCGATTCAGATGCAGACAGCGACATTTCTCTCAGAATAATCACTGACCATATAAGAGCCATAACCTTCATGATAGCAGACGGCATCATGCCTTCCAACGAGGGAAGGGGATATGTGCTCAGGAGGATACTCAGAAGGGCTGCCAGACACGGCAGGATGCTGGGCATCAAGGGAACCTTCCTGAGCGACCTCTGCGAGAAGGTCATCGAAGTTTCCGGTGAAGCCTATCCGGAGCTGGTCGAGAAGAGGAATTACATCAAGAAGATCATCGGCGTGGAGGAACAGAACTTCGCGCTTACCATCGACAAGGGCGAAGAGATCATCGCCGAATACATCGATGAACTCAAGGCTTCCGGATCCATTACACTTCCCGGCGACAAGGCTTTCAAGCTGTACGACACCTACGGATTCCCCCTGGAACTTACAGAAGAGATCCTCAAGGACAACGGTCTCAGAGTAGACGAGGAAGGCTTCAGGATCAACATGCAGGCTCAGAAGACAAGAGCCCGCGACAGCCGCAAGTCCCAGGACGAAGAGGGCTGGGATTCTGAAAACCTGGATCTGGATGTACCCCAGACAGTATTTGACGGCTACGAGACTCTGAAATGCGATTCTGAGCTCCTTGCAGTCATAAACGGTTCATCGGTCGCCGATAGCGCAAAAGCCGGCGATAAGGCCGTTCTGGTCTTCAGAAACACGCCTTTCTATGCTGAGAGCGGCGGACAGACTTATGATACCGGAGTAATCACTTCCGGAACTTTCAAAGCCTACGTCACCAAGGTCGAAAAGAAAGACGGCGTCTTCTACCATTCAGTCAGAGTTGCAGACGGTTCCATCAATGTGGGACAGACAGCCACGCTTGAAGTTGACAGTCTGAAGAGATATGCAACTCAGAGAAACCACACGGCCACACACCTTCTTCAGAAGGCACTTAGAGAGGTGCTGGGCGATCACGTTGAGCAGGCCGGTTCCTATGTGACCGAAAAGGCTCTCCGCTTTGACTTCTCTCATTTCGAGCCCGTAAAGCCCGAAGAACTGAAGCTGGTTGAGCAAAAGGTCAACGCGGCCATCTCACGTTTCATGCCGGTGAACACAGTTGAGACCACCCTCGAGGAGGCTCAGAAGATGGGAGCGATGGCCCTCTTCGGAGAGAAGTACGGAACCACTGTAAGAGTCGTCATGGCAGGGGACTGGTCCAAGGAATTCTGCGGAGGTACACACGTCAGGAACACCGGCGAGATCGGTTCATTCAAGATCGTCTCCGAAAACGGCGTTGCTGCCGGCGTGAGAAGGATCGAAGCCGTGACAGGACAGGGCGTTCTGGATCTTTTGAACTCCGATGAAGACACCATTTCAGAGATCTCAGAAGTGCTGAAGACAAACAAGAAGACACTTTCAGACAAGGTGAGATCCGTCTCTGAAGAACTCAAGGCTCTCAAAAAAGAGCTGGAGAACATCAAGAGAGAATCCATGGGCAACGCCGCGGATGATCTCATCAGGAATGCAAAGATCATTAACGGGATCAGGCTTATTACCGCAGAATTTGACGATCTGACGATAAACGACCTGCGAAATATCTCGGATGATATAAAGAAAGAAAACAAGGGAATAGCCATGGTATTTGCCGCTGTTTCTGGCGACAAGGTCACATTCCTTGTTTCTCTCACGGACGATGTTGTTGAAAAAGGTCTCAACGCCGGAAGGATGATCAAGGAAATCGCCAAGATCGCCGGCGGCGGTGGCGGAGGAAAGGCAGACATGGCCCAGGCAGGCGGCAAAGACCCCTCCAAGGTCGGAGATGCCCTTAAATTCGCTGAGACTTTGTTATAATAAGGAGGATCAAAATGGAAAAAGCTACGATCATGTTCGATGCATTCAAGACTCAGAAGACCTACAAGGAGACACTGGCAGAAGTTTACAAGGCTCTCGAGGAAAAAGACTACAACCCTGTTGATCAGTTGGTTGGATATCTTATTTCAGGAGATCCTTCTTACATCACCAGCTACAACAACGCCAGGACCCTTATCAAGGGCATGGACAGAGACGAGCTCATCGCCGAGATGCTCAAGGAATATCTTCAGAAATAGGTGTTTTGATTGGCTAGGAAGATAGGCCTCGACGTAGGCGACAAAACAGTTGGAATAGCTGTTTCAGATGAACTGGGGATCACTGCACAGCCCTACATGACTCTGGAGAGGGTAGGTATCCGCAAGGATACCGGCAAGATCCTGGATATGGTAAAGGAATTGGGATGCGATACTATCGTCATCGGTCTTAATGTGGGTCTGGACGGCAATGATACGCCTCAGACCACAAAAGTCAGAGAATTCCGCACCATGCTGGAGAACAAGATGCGCTCCACCGCCATGAAAGGTATTGAAGTAGTCTTCCAGGATGAAAGGTTCACAACTGTCATCGCCGAAAGGGTGCTTATGGATGCCGGGGTGAGGAGAGAGGACCGAAAGAAATATGTGGACAAACAAGCAGCGTCCATAATTCTGCAGAGTTATCTTGACTCATCGAAATAAAATGCAAAAGATAGAAGCCGCGAGGCTTCTATTTTTTTATGTGTATTCCTCTTTAGATGAAAGATCCTCCGGGAGGGGAGTACGAAAATCAATTTATGAATAAAAGCGGGGTCCTGCCAGAATGTTCGGATTTTACATGCGTAACTATTCCTAAAATCATAATTTTGGGAATAGTTTATATACTGAAAACACCCCGGAGCGTCCGCCGTGCGTTTTCGGCATACTCCGGGATATTTCATAAGGTATTGGAAATATTGAGTTGGCTTTTATTGTGTGAGCATATTCTGTATTATTCTATGCTCCTGTTGTTACTCTAATTATTACTATTCTTTAATTGAATGCGTTTTTATTACTTTATATCTGTACACTTTATATCTCGCGCTCTGACATATTATTTATTTCAGATCCGGTCGATACATATATCCTTGTATCCCGTGAAATCGCCTGTTTTAAGCTGTTTCCGCCGATCTGTGCTGCCTTCAGATTTTCTTCTAAAATGGCCCAAAATACCGAGGCTCTATTTTGCGTTTTAAGCGATTTTTTTATTTTCGATCGATATATTTATCGACCGATCTATTCTCTTAAAATACGGCAAATCGCGTCTCAGGGCTTATTCTACAGGAACATCTAAGATCATGCCCGGAATAAGGTTTGATGACTCAAGACCGTTGATCTCTGTAAGAATATAAACGGCTTCTCTGGGATCCATGTCAGGCATATAATCCTCAGCGATCGACCAAAGCGTATCACCGCTGAAAACTCCGACCTGGACATATTCCCGGACCGTCTCAGACTGAGCTGTGCTGATCTCAAACATGAAATTGAATATAAGCGTAAACAGAATGATCGTAATGGTTACGAATGCAATAAATCTCGGTTTGCTTGTGATGGTATATCCTCTCATGATAATGCCCCCTTTTTCCCCCTGTGAACGTATGTTCTTTTGATAAATAGAGAATAGCAGAACATTTGTTCGTTGTCAATACCCTATTTTGAACATTTGTTCTTTTTTTAGAGAAAAATAAAAAACAGGCCTTTTCAGTGCCTGTTTCTGGCTTTTTCGCTTATTTCTTCCAGCTTCGTATGTATCTTGTCCCTGTATATCACGCCCAGGACTGCAACGACGCAGGCAACGGCGAATATGATTATTGCAGGAACGAGCCTGTCCTCCCCTATCAGGCTTCCCATGGCGATGGACCCAATAAGCCCCGGGATCCTTCCAAGCATCGACAAAAGCAGGAAATACTTGATATCCATACCTGATATTCCGGCGATATAGCAGAGAAAATCCTTGGGGATGCCAGGTATCAGATATAAGAGGAAACATACTGTATAGCCTTTTCTGGAGTTCAGAAGGCCGGTGTAATGCTCCAGCTTATCCTGTGAAATAAATGCTTTAACGAAGTCTCTTCCCAGGAGCTTGCCCAGATAAAAAGTGAAAGTCTGGCCGATCAGACAGCCCAGGATCACGTAGATGAAAGCTTTTACAGGCCCGAATATCAGGCCTGCTGCCACCTGTACGATCTCGCCGGGGATCGCAGAGATGACGATCTGCAGGACCTGTATCACAAAGAACACAAGAACGCTCACGTGTCCGAAGCCCTGAATGTATTCTACGAACTTATCCACGGAATCGAATTCAGAAAAAACGTCTCTGTTTGTAAGATAAAGGATCGCAGGCACCAAAACAACGATCGCGATGAGCACGATCATCTTTAAAAGTGCTATTCTTTTCTCTTTTTTCTCTTCCATGGTACTAGTTTACTATAATATAGTTATGTATCCTTTTTTATACAGGTTGTCAAGAGCCTTCAAAACACCGAATTTCGAGTGCTCATATGTGATACCACCCTGGAAATATACGTTATAAGGCGGTCTGATAGGCGCATCAGCACTGAGTTCTATGGATGATCCCTGAACGAAAGCTCCTGCAGCCATTACAACGTCGTCCTCGTATCCAGGCATTCTCCAGGGTTCAAGGGTCACATGGGAGTCTATGGGTGCTGCTTCCTGCACTCCCTGGCAGAATGCTACCACCTTCTCTTTGGAGCCGAGTCTTACTGCCTGAATGATGTCTGAACGCTTGTCTTTTGAGCCGGGACAGACCTCATATCCCAGTTTTTCGAAGGCTCTGCCAAGTACGGTAGCGCCCTTGATGGCTCCGTTTACCACTCTGGGGCCTATGAAAAGCCCCTGGAACATGGATCTGGTCTGTCCGAAGGTAAGCCCGCATTCTCCGCCGATCCCGGGACAGGTCATCCTGTACTGGATGCGGTCGATGAGCTCAGCCTTTCCTGCGATATATCCGCCTGTAAGAGCCAGTCCGCCGCCCGGATTCTTGATGAGCGAGGACGCCATAACGTCGCAGCCGACCTCTGTGGGTTCCATGTAGTCTGCAAATTCGCCGTAGGAGTTATCCACCATCTTGATGATCTTCGGATCGATGGAGTTTACGAATTCAGCCCATTCTTTGATCTCATCGACGGTCTTGGCTTTGGTCCAGCCGTATCCTGTGGATCTCTGGACAGTGACCATGCGGGTCCTGGGACCTATGGCATTTCTGACACCTTCCAGATCGATCTTACCGTCAGGAAGAAGTTCAACCTGCTTATATGAGATACCGTAATCCCTGAGTGATCCGTTTCCTTCTTCATAATCAGAGAGGCCGATGACAGTCTTCATGGTGTCATAAGGTGTTCCCGTGCAGTAAAGAAGCTCATCGCCGGGTCTGAGAAGCCCCAGAAGTATGAGTGAAAGCGCGTGGGTGCCGTTTACGATGGTGGGACGGCACAGAGCCTTTTCAGCGCCGAAAACACCGGCGTAGACCTTTTCGATCATGTCACGGCCCGGGTCATCATAGCCATAACCTGTATTCCAGTTGAAATACATGTCTGCCATGCGGTTTTCCTGGAAGACCTTCAGCACCTTATACTGATTGTAGGCCATGATGTCGTCCAGTTCACGGAACTTATCACTTACCTCGCTCTCAGCCTCGTTCACAAGATCGATGACCTTATTGTCTATACCAAACCTCTCATTGAGAAAACGTTCACTTAAATTCATAAAAAAAACAACCTTTCCTTTTAATCATAATATGATCCGTAAGCGCGAAGAATATGCGCTCCGGAGTTTCCGCAGTGCCGGTACTTAGCGATCGCCGGCGAAGCGGTTAAATTCATACTGCCGAAGGCAGAACGGTGAAAAAGATAGATGCTTATCCGTATTTATACGGATAAGCATATAATCTTTTTAGCCGTCGATCGCGAAGCGATATGAATTGATCAGATACAGCAGCACCGTGATCCGCATACAAATATCATGAGAGCATTCCGGAATAATGTGCTCAAGAATTTTCTGCAGTGCCGGTACTTAGCGACCGGCAAGCGCAGCGCAGACGGAGCTTAGGACCGCTGCACTGCAGACTTAAGCGAAAGCGGTTCTTGAGTACATTATTCCAATCTCTCCTCTTCCCATTCCATATCCTTCACCAGATCCCGCTTTACGTTCATCTTCTGCCTTGCGTAAAGCTGAGTGGTGGTAACCTGCTCGTGATCCAGAAGCGCAGCTACATCGAATATTGAATTGCCTCTGCCGATGAGAGACGTAGCTGCCGTTGCTCTCAGCTTGTGAGGGCTGTATCCGCCTTTTCTGGTGGTGTTCAGAGCTATTGCGGTATATTTTTTGACCAGCTCTCTTATCTGTCTCTGAGTGATTCTTTTGCCCTGGAGACTGAGGAAAAGCGCATCCTTGTCCTCAGGCGCCAGCTCAGCATCGCTGGGTCTCTCGTTGTCGATATAGTCGTGGATGACCGCAGTCACAGAATTGTTCAGGGGCATTATGGATTCCTTGCCCCTCTTCCTGTAGATCTTGAACTCTCCCCTGTTGAAGTTAAAAGAACTGACGTTCAGCTGCTGGAGCTCGCTGAGACGGAGCCCGTAAGTCAGGAATAAAATGAGAATGGCCTTGTCGCGTTTCTTGGTCTTCTCCCAATAACCGTATTCCTTCTGAGTAAGCCCCTCCCCTGTCGTGACCGCATCCAGCATGATCATCACTTCGTCGTCCTGAAGGGCCTTTATCTCCTTTTCTCCGGGTTTAGGCACCCTGATCGGGTCGAATCCGTCGGTGATGTTCTTGTCCACAAGCTCATCCCGGTAGAGATATTTGAACATAACGGATACCGAGGATTTTTTGCGGGCAAGGCTCTTGGAATCATTGGAATAATAGGTCACGGCCTTCTCGGTCTCCACCTTGTAATTCCTGCAGTAGTCTATGAACATGTTTACGTCCACAGCCTTGACCTGATTGAGTTCGGAAGCCTTGATCTCAGAGGTGTTCTTCGCCTCCGTGAGATCAGTTTCGTCGATTAGATACCTGAAAAAGAACCTTATATCGTGCAGATAGGCAAGCCTTGTCATGGGGAGCACGTTTCCCTTGAGATACGCAAAAAATCCCCTCAGAAACCTGGGGAGTTCCTTCTCGATCTCTTCGCACTCGACAATTATCTCGTTTTCATTGCGGATCACATTGTCGGGTTTGTCCGACTTGTTGTGGATCCTTATTTCTGTTCTATCTGCCATACTATCTGTTCTACAGCTTCATCCATGGTGATATGGCTGAGATTATACCATATCATGTCCTGATATCTTTTGAACCAGGCTTCCTGGCGTTTGGCCAGATGTCTGGTGTTCTGTTTGATCTTTTCCAGAGTCTCCTCATAGGTGTAGACTCCGTCAAAATATGCCAGGACCTCCTTGTATCCGATGCCTTTCATGGATATGTCGTCCTCGCTGATCCCGCGTTCCAGCAGTCCCTTCACCTCGTCGAAAAGTCCTGCATCCACCATGATGTCCACTCTTCTGTTGATCCTGTCATAGAGTTCGCTGCGGTCTCTGGTCACGCCGAACATTATGGTATCGTAATCCTCAGTGCGGCTGAACTTGTTGAAGTCTCCCATGCTGCTTCCCGTGGACGCGGCTTCCAGAGCCTTTATGACTCTTATTAGATTGTTGG
>JAEEOX010000030.1 GCA_016284485.1 Bacillota bacterium
GACTTGTCGAGAGCGTTGGCTCCGATGGTGGCCGACTGGACTGAAGACTGGATTTCCTTAAGTTCCACGGGCAGCGCGCCTCCTCTGATGAGGGCTGCCAGCGTGGTGGCGTACTCCTGAGTGAATCTGCCTGTGATCTCGCACTTTCCTCCGGAGATGACTGTTTTTACCTGAGGATGTGTGAGCACGGCGCCGTCAAGAACGATGGCGATCTCGTCTGAGTTCATTCCTTCAACTGTGACCTCAGGTTCGTTATTGTATGCCTTCCTGGTGGCTTCCTCGAAGAGTGAAGCTCCTTCGGAATCAAATTCAAGGAGGATCTTGTAATATGATCCGTCTGTATCCACCTGAGCGTCGTTGACATAAGAACCGTCAAGTACCACAGTTCCATCCGACAGCATGAAGTACAGCTTAGCGGTGGTTCCGATGGCCTCGATAGCTTCATCTGCATCGGAAACTCCAGGCATCTCAACTCTCAGCCTGTTGGTTCCCTCTATGGTTACCGAAGATTCGGCGACTCCCAGTTCATTTACACGGTTGTCGATGACCGCTCTGGTCTGCTCCATCAGTTCTCTCAGTTCTGCGGGAGACAGATTCATTTCGTCGGTCTGGGCTTCCATAACGACATAAACGCCGCCGTTGATATCAAGACCGTATTTCAGGGCGTCCTTACCGTTGATGTAATTACCCTCGTCATCCTTGACGATACCGTGGAACGTGGCAAAAAGCCCGAACACGGTGACGATTATGACGAGAATCGACAGTACAGCTTTTAATTTCTGACTCATTTACAATGACCTCACAATTCGTTTTCTATATTTTCTGTAAAAATGCATATAGATAGGCATTATTACAGACAATATATTATATCAACACATATGTCAAAAAACAAGAAAAACTCCTTGATTTCAAGGAGTTTTTAAAGCCTAGATAAATCCGGAAGCTTAGTCGTCCAGTTCCTCGGTAAGATCCTCAACGGTTTCCTGAACGTCAGCTGCTGCTTCCTTGACTTCTTCTTTAACTTCTTCAGCCTCGGCAGCAGTCTCTTTTCTGAGACGCTTGATGCTCTTCTTTGCAGGTGCATCCTCTTCCCTTACATCCTCGGCCTCAGCTCTGGCTGCAGCCTTGCGGGGAGCGTCCTTGACAACAGAGGAAACTGACCATCTGGCCATCTCAAGTCTGACTCTGTCAGCACCTGTCTGAATGACGATAGTGTCGTCCTTTGTCTTAACGATCTTGCCGTAGATACCGCCGATGGTAACGATCTCATCGCCTACCATCAGGTTGTTACGCATTTCGTTGATCTGTTTATCCTTCTTCCTCTGAGGTCTGATCATAAGGAAGTACATAATAGCAACAAGCGCTACAAGAGGTAAAAGTTGCATTGCTGTCTGACTCATGGGTTAAAACTCCTTCAGTTAAAAATTTATATCGGCTCCTGTGGTGCCGGCAGTGGGGGTCGAACCCACACGGTGTCGCCACCACGGGATTTTGAGTCCCGCACGTCTGCCAATTCCATCATGCCGGCAAAACTCCGAACGTAGTCATTTTATCACAGTGATCGTAAAAAAACAACAAAATATTTTAGCCCTCCTCCAACATGGAAAGAAGCTCGTCCACCTGCTCAAAAAGCCAGCTGAGATCCAGGGAATTGGTGATGACGTGATCAGCCAGTTTCTCCTTCTCGCTGTCAGGCATCTGGCTGGCTATCCTTTTGAGAACTTCCTCTCTGGTGACACCGTCTCTCTTCATGACTCTGTAGGTCCTGGTCTCGATGCTGGCAGTTACCAGCCAGCTCTCGTCCATGTCCTTTTCAAGGCCCATTTCGAACAAAAGAGGCGCGTCGAAGAATACCGGGCTCTCGTGGCCTTCCTGCCTCAGATGTTCGATCCTGGCCATGGCTTCGTCCCTGACGATGGTGCAGACTATGTCCTCCAGTCTGTGACGGCTGTCAGCGTCTGAGAAGACCATCTCCGCCATGGCTTTGCGGTCAAGTGTCCCGTCATCGTTGAATACCCCTGCCCCGAACTCCATGAGTATGGGTTCCAGCGCAGGTCCGCCGGGGCCGGTGGCCGCTCTGGAAATGGCGTCTGCGTCTATTACGGTATATCCCCTTCTTGCAAGGTACTCGGAAACGGTGCTCTTGCCGCTTCCGATACCCCCTGTAAGTCCTATGACTTTCATAATTGATCGCTCCTTATTTGAGATCGTACCAGTTGGCGGATCTGTTGAGATCCACTGTAAGTTTCACCTTTAGCTCCGCCGCCTCTTCCATTGAACTTCTTAGAAGCGCTGCGATCTCCTCCTGATCCTTTTCGCAGGCCTCAATGATGAGCTCGTCGTGGATCTGAAGGATGAGCCTGGAGTCCGGATACTTCTCCTTAAGTTCCCTGTAGACCTTGTTCATGGCGATCTTGATTATGTCTGCCGCAGATCCCTGGATGGGTGTGTTCATGGCCAGCCTCTCCCCGAACTGCCTGAGCATGTAGTTGGGGGAACTGATCTCCCTGATCATCCTCTTTCTTCCCAGGATCGTCTCCGCATAGCCCTTGCTGCGGGCGAGCTCGATCCTGGAATCCAGATATTCCTTGACCTTGGGGTGCTTCAGGAAATACTCCCTGATATATTCCTCAGCTTCCTTTCTGGTGGTGTGTATCTCCTCGGAAAGACCGAATCCGGACATGCCGTATATCACTCCGAAGTTAACCGCTTTTGCCTTGGCTCTCTCCCCGGGGGTCACCTGATCGTAAGGTATTCCCAGCACTCTGGAGGCCGTCAGACGGTGGATGTCCTCGTTGTTGTTGAATGCACTGAGCAGAGCCTCATCCTCAGACAGATGAGCCAGTATCCTGAGCTCGATCTGAGAATAGTCCGCACCAATCAGGATCCTGCCCTCGTCAGCGCGGAAGGCCTTCCTGATCTGTCTTCCCAGATCCTGTCTCACAGGAATGTTCTGAAGGTTTGGCTCGGTGCAGCTGATCCTGCCAGTCTGAGCCACAGTCTGCTGGAAATGGCAGTGTATCCTGCCGTCGGATGCGATCAGCGGTATCATGCCCTCTATGTAAGTTGAGGCCAGCTTGGTCAGGTTCCTGTACTCCAGGACCTTGTCCACGATGGGATGCTTGTCCCTGAGCTTCTCCAGCACTTCAGCGTTTGTGGAGTATCCGCGCTTGGTCTTTTTGCCGTAGGGAAGTTCCAGCTTCTCAAAAAGTATCTCGCCCAGCTGTATGGGTGACTTGATGTTGAACTTCTCCCCTGCCAGCTGATGTATCTGGTCTTCAAGCTCCCTGACCTGTCCGTCAAGGCTTGCCCCGAATTCTCTGAGAAAGTCTGCGTCACAGCAGATGCCGGCGGCTTCCATGGAAGCCAGCACTTCGATCAGAGGAAGCTCGCAGCCGTAATACACCTTCTCCAGCCCCTGTCTCCTGATTTCTTCCTCCTGAGCTGATCTGAGAGCTCTCGTGAGAACGGCGCAAAATACCCCTCTCCTCAGGTTATCTTTTGCGGTGTCGCTGAAGAGATCCATCTGGGATCCCTGAGTCCTCTCTTTTTCGTCCTTGGAAGGCTCGTAGCCCAGTCTCTCGAAGGCCACCGCCTCCAGGCCGTAATCCTTCCTGGTGGGGTCGATGCAGTACTCGCATACGGATGTATCGAAGGTCACCTCGGGGCATTCCTCCCCGCTGAAGATCATTCCATAGAGGAAGTTCTTCACATCGTGGCCGTATACCTTGATCTTAAGTTTCCTGAGTTTGGCGGCCAGTTCGCTGAAGGAGGTGGAACTGAGATCCACGTAAAAGGCTTCCTCTCCCATGAGAAGCACGCCCTCAGGCCTGGCTTCCGTGCTGTGAGAGAATTCTCCGAACTGCATAACGAAGACCTCTTCGCCCTTGATCCTGTCAAGTTCAGTGAGCCCGTCCTTTGTGAGGATCACCGTCTGCATGATGCCCTCCGGCACCTTGATCTCAGCCTTGCCAGGGCCTGCAGTTCCCAGCTTCTTCATGAAGTTCTTGAACTCCAGCTTGGTATAGAGTTCTCTCAGGCTTTCCTCATCAGGCTGGCCGAACTTCATGTCTTCAAGACTGACATCCATGGGCACGTCGCGGATGATCGTCGCCAGATGCTTCGAGAGACGGGCAAGTTCGGCGTTCTCTTCCACCTTGGCCCTCATGGCGGGTTTTTTGATCTCATCTGTGTGGTCCAGCATATTCTCAAGACTGCCGAACTGAGTGAGCAATTCTATGCCGCCCTTCTCACCTATACCGGGAACTCCCGGTATGTTGTCGGATGAGTCTCCCATAATTCCCTTCAGGTCGATGAACTGCGTGGGAGTGAGCCCGTATCTCTCGATGACCTTGTCCTTGTCATAGAGATCGAAATCCGAGACACCCTTCTTGGTAAAGAGCACCTTTGTGGTGTCCGATGCCAGCTGGAGTGAATCCTTGTCACCCGTGATTATGATAGGCTCGATCCCCTGCTCCTCCGCCATTCTGGACACTGTTCCCAGTATGTCGTCAGCCTCGAAGCCGGGCTTCTCGAGGATGGTGATGTTCATGGCCTTAAGGATGTCCTTGAGAAGAGGCATCTCCATGGCCAGTTCCGGAGGCATTGGGCGCCTCTTGGCCTTGTAGCCTTCATATTCCTTGTGTCTGAAGGTGGGTTCCTTGAGGTCGAAG
>JAEEOX010000031.1 GCA_016284485.1 Bacillota bacterium
GAGTACATGCCCAAAACATATTATGACGAGACCGGATTCGGGGAGATGATCAAGCATCAGTTCAGGACCATGTCTCTCCAGAGCCTGGGACTTGAGGGCAAGCACTCTGCGGTCATGGCTCTCGGAGCACTCCTCACGTATTTCCTGGAGACCCAGAAACAGGACCTTCAGGCCATAGTGAAGATCGGTCTCTATGAGATCGGCACCCATATGACCCTTGACAAGGCCACTCTCCGCAACCTGGAGATCATGGAGACACTCTATGAAAAGGATGTGAAGGGAAGCCTTCTGGGAGTCCTGGACAAGTGCCGCACCGCCATGGGAAGCCGTAAACTCAGACAGTGGCTGAGGGAGCCTCTCAATGACGCAAAAGAGATCAACTACAGGCTGGACGGCGTGGAGGAACTTTTCGACGATCTCATGTCAAGAAACGACCTGAGAGAGTATCTGAGAGGGATCTACGACTTCCAGAGACTCACCGGCAGAGTAGCCTACGGGAACGCCAACGCCAGAGATCTTCTGGCCCTTAAGACGTCTGTGTCCATGCTGCCGGACATCAAATATACACTTGAGAACTTCAGTTCGGATGTTTTGCGGGACATCAACGCAGAGATCCACGACCTTTCAGGCATCGCAGACATCGTTGAGAGAGGTATCTCCGAGGATGCAGGCTTCGGTCTCAAGGAAGGCGGTATCATCAAACCCGGCTATTCCAAGGAGCTGGACGATCTCAAGGACTCCATCAAGGGAGGGAAGGAATGGATATCCTCTCTGGAGGCCAAGGAAAAGGAAAGAACAGGCATAAAGACCCTGAGGGTTGGCTTCAACAAGGTCTTCGGATACTACATTGAAGTCTCCAACTCCTTCAAGGACAAGGTGCCTGAGGATTATATAAGGAAACAGACTCTCGTCAACGGCGAGAGATTCATAACGCCGGAGCTCAAGGAAATGGAGAGCCTGGTGCTCAACGCAGAAGTCAAGATCAACGACCTGGAATACAGGGAGTTCTGCGGCATCAGAGACTATATCAGAGGCTTCATACCTCAGATCCAGGAGACGTCGGAAGCGATATCCACACTGGACGTTCTCTCCACATTCGCCTATGTTTCCGACAGACTGGACTATGTGAAGCCTGAAGTGGACGATTCCCTGGAACTCAGCATCGTCCGCGGGAGACATCCAGTGGTGGAACAGACCGTGCCCAACGGCCAGTTCGTTTCCAATGATACCTATGTGAACAACACGTCGGAGTCGATGCTGCTCATCACAGGACCGAACATGTCAGGTAAGTCCACATACATGAGGCAGACAGCTCTGATCGTGCTCATGGCTCAGTCGGGATGCTTCGTGCCTGCAGATTCCTGCCATATCGGAGTCTGTGACAGGATCTTCACCAGAATAGGAGCTTCCGATAATCTGGCTCAGGGCAGGTCCACATTCTTCGTGGAGATGTCCGAGCTCTCATACATACTGAACTATGCTACCGAGAGGTCCCTGATCATACTGGACGAGATAGGGCGGGGGACTTCGACCTACGACGGACTGTCCATTGCCTGGGCCTGCGTGGAGCACCTCAGCGGGGATAATCCGCACATCAGGACACTTTTTGCGACCCACTATCACGAACTGACTGCACTGGAAGGCATGATCAGCGGTGTGAAGAACCTGAACGTAGAAGTGTCCGAAAGCGGCGGCAAGGTGGTCTTCCTTCACAAGATCGCTGAAGGCAGCGCCTCTCAGTCCTACGGCATCCAGGTGGCCAGACTCGCAGGCATCTCCGAAGACGTTCTTCAGCGGGCTGAGGACAAGCTGGAAGAACTGGAGTCAGGCGCCTCCGGACGTGAGGAGAGAACAGAGTACGCAAAAGATCTGAGCCGCAGAAACACAGGTAGACTGAAGGCGGCGGAACCTCTTCAGACCTCGCTTTTCGACATGACACCCGATCCTGTGATCCAGAGGCTCAGAGAACTGGATCTGATGAACGTAACGCCTTCCGAGGCCATCAAAATACTTGAAGAATTAAAGACGAAACTATGATAAGAGTACTTGAAAAAAACATATCGGATAAGATAGCTGCCGGTGAAGTCATAGAGAGACCTTATTCCGTCATCAAGGAACTGGTGGAGAACGCCGTGGATTCCGGCGCCGATTCCATCATCTGCGAGATCAAGAACGGCGGAAAGACCTACATCAGGGTAACTGACAACGGCTGCGGCATTTCACCTGACGAGTGCGAGGTGGCTTTCCTCAGACACGCCACGTCCAAGATCGATACCGTATATGATCTGGACGCCATAGAGACACTGGGCTTCAGAGGTGAAGCTCTGGCATCCATCGCAGCTGTCAGCCAGACAGAGATGATCACCAAGGTGAGAGACAGGAAGACCGGCGTAAGACTGGTTTATAAGGGAGGGAGAGTCCTCCTCAGAGAGGATATCGGATGTCCCGACGGAACCACAGTGGTGGTGACGGATCTTTTCTACAATACACCGGCCAGAGCCAAGTTCCTTAAGACTGACTCTGCTGAATCAGGTCTCATCATCGACTATATCTCAAGGATGGCTCTCTGCTACAAGGACATCAAGTTCAGGCTAATCAATAACGACAAGATCCTTTTCTCCACTGCAGGAGACGGCAACAGGTTCAAGACCATCCTGAGAGTCTATCCCAATCTGGATGAAAAGCACATGGTCCCCGTGAACTATGAGGAAAACGGCATGAGTCTGGAAGGATACATCTCAACTCCCGCGCTTTCCCGGTCATCCAGGATCTCGCAGATCTTCTTCGTTAACGGAAGATATGTGGATTCCAAGGTAATGGAGAAAGGCGTCACTTTCGGATACAGGGAGCGTCTCTTCGAGGGCAGATATCCGGTATGCTTCCTCTTCCTCAACATCGATCCGTCCACCCTGGACGTGAACATCCATCCCAATAAGATGGAAGTGCGGTTCGACAACGACGGTGCCATAGCCGAGTTCATAGGCAAAGCCATCCAGAGCACCCTGTCAACAAAGGATGCCATAGTGGATGCTGCGCCTGCAGTCTACGAGAGAATGGAGAAGCTGGAAGGCATTCCTTCATTCATGAGGGATGATACCAGAAACACTGACCTCTTCAGGACTGAAGTCAAAAAGAAGACCGAGACCGAACAGGCCAACATCAGGGATCTTCTCAAAAGCATGGAGAACCGTAAGGAGAAAACTCCTCAGGATCCCGGCATCGATTTCAAGTTTGACAAGTCCATCCTTGACATGCCCGATGGTGAGGTATCCACCAAGAGCTACGAAGAGAAAAAAGCTCTTGAAAGCAGGGGTCAGGAGTTCAAGAGGATCGAGATCTATGAACCTCTCCTCAAACCCTTTGATTTCAACGACCTCTGGGTCACCGGCTGCATTTTTGACACATACATCACTGCAACGGATTCAGACAGCTTCTACATCATCGACCAGCACGCAGCTCAGGAGAGAGTTTTCTATGAGAGACTGGTTGGAGGATATGAAGCCAGCGAAAAGGTGCGCCAGACCATTCTGGTCCCCTTAATGATCAATGTGGACTACTCCCAGCTGGAGAATTCCAACGAGTGGATCAATACGCTGACCGAGATGGGATTCACCATCGAGGAGTTCGGCGGCAACACCTTCAGGATCACGGAGATCCCCATGTTCATGGAGATCGGTGAGGCGGATGCTTTCCTTAAGGAGTTCATCGCGAACCTCAAGGACAATAACACCATGAGGAACACCGTGGTCATAAACAAACTGATAACCATGTCCTGCAAGGCTGCCATCAAGGCCCACGACAAGCTTTCATTAAACGAAATGAGAGCTCTTCTCAAGGACCTGGCTGAGTGCAGGAATCCATTCAGCTGTCCCCACGGCAGGCCCACGGCCATCAAGCTTACCAATTACGACATAGAGAAGTTGTTCAAGAGGGTGCAGTAGATGGAGCGTAAAGGCAGGATCGTCGTTATAGCCGGACCCACAGCGGCCGGTAAAACTGAAGTGGCCATCAGAGTCGCCCGCAGAGTATCGGGCGATATCGTTTCCTGCGACTCCATGCAGATCTACAAGTACATGGACATCGGTTCAGCCAAGCCCACACCTGAGGAGAGGGCTCTCGCCACCCATTATCTGGTGGACGAGATCGACCCGTCTGACGAGTTCAGCGTCGCAAAATATCAGACCCTGGCCAAGGAATACATCTCTAAGATCCTGAGTAAGGGCAGGGTGCCGATCGTTGAAGGCGGCACCGGGCTCTACCTGAATTCACTTCTGTATGACATGGACTTTCCCGGGGAGGGAAAGGACAAGAAGTTCAGGGATGACCTTACTGAGGAGGCAAGGCTTTTCGGAAATATGTTCGTGTACGAAAAGCTCAAGGCCATAGATCCTGAGGCAGCCGAAAGGATCCATCCCAACAACCTCATCAGAGTCATCAAGGCTCTGGAAGCCGCGTCCACGGGAAGCAGCATGGGAGACTTCAACAAGTTCAGCCGCACCGAGGATTACGATACCATAATGTTCGGCGTGACCAGAGACCGCAGCGAGCTCTATGACAGGATCAACAGAAGAGTGGACATCATGGTGGAGGCAGGACTTTTCGACGAGGTGAA
>JAEEOX010000032.1 GCA_016284485.1 Bacillota bacterium
ACTCTTGCGATGGATATCCTCTGCTTCTCTCCGCCTGAAAGTTTCAGCCCGCGGTTGCCCACCTGAGTGTCCAGACCGGCTTCCTGAGCGCTGACGAAATCGTAGATGTTGGCCTTCTTGAGGGCCTCGATCATGTCCTCTTCAGTGGCGTCGGGATCTGCGTACTGAAGGTTTTCTCTGATGCTGCCGTTGAAAAGATATGTCTCCTGTGACACAACTCCCACGTTCTTGCGGAGGAAGCCCAGGCTCAGGTCTCTGACATCCACTCCGTCGAAAGTCACCGAACCTTCGTTTACGTCGTAGAGTCTGGGGATCAGATTGATTATGGTGCTCTTGCCGGAGCCCGAGGGGCCGACTATGGCTATGCTCTTTCCGCTTTCCAGCCTGAAGTTGATGTCTTTGAGATTAAGTTTGCTTCCGTCATAGGAGAAGTTCACATGGCTGAACTCCACTTCGCCGGTGTTGGCTCTGGGAGTCACGGGTTCCTCGGGTTCCTTTATCTCGATGGGCATGTCGAAGTATTCGAAGACTCTGGTGAACATGGCCATGGATCTCATCCAGTCCACCTGGATGTTCAGAAGACCGTTGACGGGCATGTATGTTTTGCCCAGAAGGGCCACCAGAGCAGTGATCTCGCCTACCGTGAGATCAGAGTCGTACTTCATGATCAGTATGCCGCCCATGAGATAGAGGAGCATGGGGCCTATGCTGGTCACGGTGTTGAGCACCACGAAGAACCAGCGGCCTGCCATCCTCTCCTTGATGTTCAGCTTGATCATCTTCTCATTGACGGTCTTGTATTTGCCATATTCCTCCTCTTCCTTGCCGAAGAGCTTCACCAGGAGCTGGCCGCTTACGGAAAGGGTCTCGTTCAGGATCCCGTTGACCTGGTCGTTGGCTTCCTGAGCCTCACGGGTGATGGTCCATCTGGTCTTGCCGGCCCATCTGGTGGGTATTACGAAGAGGGGTATCACCGCTATTCCCAGAAGAGCCATTATCCAGTTCATCCTGAACATGGCCACCAGTGCGAATATGAGAGTTATGCTGTTGGACAGGATGCTTCTGAAGGTGCCGGTTATGACCGACTCCACTCCGCCTATGTCGCTGGTCATCCTGGTTATTATGTCGCCCTGATTGTTGGTGGTGAAGAACCTCTGGGACATCTTCTGCAGGTGCCTGAACATCTGGTTCCTCATGTCAAAGGCGATGTGCTGGGCGATCCAGGTGTTGATGTAATTCTCCGCCACTCCGATGAGATTGCCTCCCAGGGTCACCAGAAGAGAAGCGATTATATAGGTGATCAGGAGTTCCATGTTCTTGGCGATGAGTCCCTCGTCAACGATCTTTCCGGTGAAAATGGACGGCAGCAGACCGAACACCGACGATATGGCTATGCAGATCAGAACCAGTATGAACTGCTTCCAGTATGGCTTCAGGTACGAAAACACCCGGCTCAGGAGAGCCTTGGTGATCTTTGGCTGCGCTGCCTTCTCTTCTTCTGTGAGGAAGTGTCCTCCGGGACCTCCCATCCGTCCTCCGGGTGGCATGTCATTTCTCCTCGTATTTTGCTTCCAGGTAGTTCAGTAGTCCCTCCGTGTCACCGAAAACTCCGAAGATCTCTCTCACGGATCCGCCGGCAAATTTCCTGTCTATCGCCTGATCTATCAGCGCTGTGAGCGCGTCGTAGTAACCGTCCGTATTCAGGATGGCTACGGGTTTATCCATCTGTGAAAGCTGGTTTAAGGTCAGAGCCTGAAGAAGCTCCTCGAAGGTCCCCAGACCTCCGGGCACGGCGATGAAGGCGTCAGCCTCCCTCTCCATGATGTTCTTCCTCTCGGACATGTCATCGGTGAAGATGAATCTGTCGCACTCCTGATGGAGGATCCCGGGCCGGTCAAAAAACCTGGGCGCCACTCCAAGGGCCTTTCCTCCCTCGGATTCCAGTCCCCTGACGCAGGCTCCCATGAGCCCTCTCTCTCCTCCGCCGAAGATGAGACTGTGTCCCCTCAGGGCCATCTCTCTTCCCAGCTTGAAAGCTTCCTCATAAAACACTTCGTCCAGTTCCGGACTGGACGATCCGTACACACAGATCTTCACTCTTCGTCCTCTTTCCTAAGGTCTCTGATCTTGCCGATGACGTACCAGCAGGTCCCCGTGTCGTAGCCCAGGGACCCCAGTCTCCTGGCAACTTTTCCTAAGAAACTGTCGTTGATCTCCTTGCCTGCCTTGAGCTGCTTCTCCGCCAGATCGCGGCCCACACTGAGGGCAACCGTTCTCTCGTCCTCCTCCAGGCCGGTGTCCTGGAACTCATCCGACTCAAAAAACCTGTCCAGCATGGCTGAGGCTTCGCCCCTGGCTATGCCCTTTTCTCCCAGAGACTGTATGATCCTCTGGAGTGACCAGT
>JAEEOX010000006.1 GCA_016284485.1 Bacillota bacterium
GAGACGGATGCGCCATATCTGACGCCGGTGCCTTTCAGAGGGCACAGGAACAAGAGCCCCTACGTGGAGTACGTGGCCCGCAAGGTGGCGGAGATAAAGGACATCTCCTACGAGGAGGTGGCTGCCGCGACACTGGATAACGCCAGGAAGTTTTTCCTGATCGGATAGAAATGGAATTCAAGAAAAAGATCCTCCGCACAATTAAAGAACAGGATCTGTTCAGAGACGGAGACCATCTGGTCCTGGGGTTTTCCGGCGGACCGGATTCTCTGGCGCTTTTTTATTCTCTCCTTGAGATCCTCCGGGACAACCGGAAGACGGGAGGGAAGTACGGGCTCAGCTTCACCCTGCATCCGGTCCACGTGAACCACAAGATGAGGCCGGGAGCAGCCGAGGAGGATCAGGCCTTCTGCGAAGGATTCTGCAGGAAACTTTCAGAGACAGAGGAGGGGGTCTTCCCCCTGAGAGTCTTCACCGAGGACTGCAACGCCCTGGCTGCAGAGCTTAAGATTACCTCCGAGGAGGCCGGAAGGCTGGTGCGGTACAGATCCTTCAGACAGGTGGGAGCCGAGGTACAGGAGAAATACGGCTGTGGACCTGACCAGATCAAAATACTGGTGGCCCAGAACATGAACGATCAGGCGGAGACCGTGCTCTTCAGGATACTGAGAGGTACAGGCACCGACGGCCTGTCGGGTATCGCCTCAAAGAGGACCGACGAAAGCGGATATTCGGTGATCCGACCGCTTCTCAATGTTTCAAGGCGCGAGATCGAGGCATATATAGAAGCAAAAGATCTGGAGCCCAGAAGGGACCTGACCAACGACGAAGCCGTCTACACCAGGAACAAGATCAGGCTGGAACTGATCCCCTTCATCGAGGAAAGGTTCAATCCAAACGTGACGGAGACACTGTCCAGACTGGCGGACGTGGCCAGAGAGGACAAGGAATACCTGCACGACCAGGCACGCAGGGCCTATGAAGAGGCCTGCACCGGAGAGGGAAGACTGGATCTCAGGAAACTGGAAGCCATGATGCCTGCCCTGAGAAGCAGGGTGTACATGGCTGCGCTTAAGGACAAGGGACTCACGGAAGATGTTACCCTGAAACACCTTAAGGCCATCGACAGCCTTAGGTACGCCATGGGTCACGGATGTGCGTACACCGAGCTTCCGGGAGGCTACAGAGTGATGAGAGTGAGACGCGAACTCGTGTTTTTTGCGCCGGGCGAAACAAATGAGCCTGGTTGATAAAAACAGAAATTTGTGTTAGAATACAAAAAAGATTATTAAGGAGTAATAAATTGAGAGGATTTTCTAGAAACGTTGTAGTCTATCTGCTGCTGTTCGCGATAGTCTTCGGCGTGGCGTTTTTCTTCGGAAACGGAGGGAACGGCAAGGAGGCTACGGTAACGCAGACAGAGGTTGAGCTAAGCAAGTTCATCAGCTATCTGGAACGGGACATGATCAAGGAGGTGGAGGTCACCAACACCCTGGTCACCGGCAAGATAGATGAAAAGACATATGTATACTGCTACGTTCCATCAGCCTATGAGATAGCCATACTGGATGAGGACTACTTCTTCCCCATGGCGAAGGAAGGAAAGCTTGTATATTCCAGCACCAAGCCTGAGACCGGATCCTTCTGGCTCAGCCTGATACCCAACGTGCTCATGATCGGAGCGATGATCTTCCTTCTGTACATCATGATGAACGGCGCGGGCAACGGCAAGGCTTTCCAGTTTGCCAAGTCCAGGGCCAGACAGGTCAAGGGAGAGAAGACCAACTTCAATGACGTGGCGGGACTGGAGGAAGAGAAGGTCGAACTCATGGAGGTCGTGGACTTCCTCAAGAATCCCGGCAAGTACCGCGAGGTGGGTGCCAGGATCCCCAAGGGCATCCTTCTGGTAGGCCCTCCGGGAACAGGTAAGACCTACATTTCCAGGGCCACTGCAGGCGAGGCCAACGTGCCTTTCTTCACTATCTCTGGTTCCGACTTCGTGGAGATGTTCGTAGGCGTGGGAGCTTCCCGTGTCAGAGATCTTTTCAATGACGCCAAGAAGAACGCACCCTGCATCGTATTCATAGACGAGATCGACGCCGTGGGACGTAAGAGAGGTTCCGGAATCGGCGGCGGCCACGACGAGAGAGAGCAGACACTGAACCAGCTGCTGGTGGAGATGGACGGATTCGAGGAGAACTCCGGCATCATCGTAATAGCCGCTACCAACAGACCTGACGTACTGGATCCGGCACTTCTGAGACCGGGCAGATTCGACCGTCAGATCGTCATCGGACTTCCCGACGTGAGAGGCAGAGAAGCCATCATCAGAGTCCACTCCAGAAACAAGCCTCTTGATCCGGACGTAACACCGGAGATCCTGGCCAGACGTACCATGGGATTCACCCCTGCGGATCTGGAGAACGTACTGAACGAAGCCGCCCTGATCACGGCCAGAAGAAACGGCCGCTACATCAGGATGGAAGAGATAGAGGAAGCCATCCGCAAGGTGCAGATGGGTCCCCAGAAGAAGTCCAAGGTGGTCTCCGACGAGGAGAAGAGACTCACGGCCTACCACGAGGCGGGACACGCTGTGGTATCCAGAGCCCTTCCCAAGCACATGGAGGTCCACGAGGTCACCATCATCCCCAGAGGACTGGCAGGAGGATACACCATGTATCTTCCCGAGGACGACAACCTGTTCGAGACCAAGCAGGAGATGTTCAACCACGTTGTGGTCAGCATGGGTGGCAGAGTGGCAGAGAAGCTGAAGCTGGATGACATTTCCATCGGAGCTTCCGGCGACATCAAGCAGGCCACATCCATCGCGACAGACATGGTGACCAAGTACGGATTCAGCTCCGAACTGGGCAACGTGAACTATGGCGGAGACGGAGAGGTATTCCTTGGTGCGGAGCTCGCCACACACAAGGCATACTCCGAGCAGACAGCCGCCAAGATCGACGAAGAGATCCGCAGGATCATCAACGACGCAACTGAGCTTGCGGAAAAGATCCTCACGGAGAACGACGACATACTTGAGAGAGTAGCTCAGGCCCTGCTACTCCTTGAGACCATCGACGGCGAACAGTTCGAGAACCTGTTCACAGGCAAGGTGACGCCGGAGGAACTCAAAGAAGAGAGAGACAGGCTGGACAGCGAAAAGAGAAAGAAGAACCAGCAGGAAGCAGAGGAGACAGAAAAGATCCTCGAGGAAAAGGCCGAGATCGAGAGGCGCAACGCCGAGGCCGCCCTTGAGGAGGATGGCATTGACGTAAGAGAAAGGGAGTAAGCCATGAAGACCAAAGTCATCAACAACACCATCACGTATTTGCTTAATTTTGAGAAGTATTCCAGCTTCGTACAGGCCCTGGAAGACACAGCGGTATCCAACGATTTCCAGGTGGTGCTGCTGTCCGACGATTTCAACCCGCTGATCACGGTGGAGACCAGACACAATATCACCGTGGACGAAGCGGTGAGAGTAGGAAGAGAACTGGCCTACGGAGCCACGGATTCCTACCGCTTGGTGGACATCGGCGGCATCAAGACATACTGGGGAACAGTGATGCTTGAATCCGGCAAGTACTACCTCCTGATCGTTGACAACGAGGGCAAGTACTCCAACGAAGAGATCAACATGCTGGGAGACATCATCCAGCTGTCCATGGGCATGTGGAAGTACCAGCCGGAGCGTGACGCCAAGGCTGAGTTCGTCCGCGCCCTGATCAGAGGCAACAAGTCTCTGGCATATTCCTTAAGGGATGAGGCCGACATCGAACCCAGAGACATCCTCAGCGTTTTCTATCTGAGAGGCTACGACAAGGATACCATCGAGAAGGCCTACGATGAGTTCGGCAAGAACAACAACCTCACCGTGGTGAAGATCGACGAGGAAAGCGGCACCCACGGACTGATCCTCAAGGGCAAAACATACGATCCCAAGGACAGCGACAGAGGCATCGAAGAGTGCATCGCCCTCTTTGACAAGCTCAAGGAAGACAAGAAGGCAAGGATCTTCCACGTCACCGGTCTTGACGGAGTGGAAGGCGCCGTGGACGGCATGAGACTCATCACCGAGACCGGATCTTTTGTGGAAAAGGTCTTCCCCTACAAGAGAGTTTTCAGCAAATATGAACTGGTGCTGGTGATGAACTGCATCTACATTCAGGTCAACGGCGGACAGCTCAAGAAGAACTTCACAGACCTTCTGGATCCCTTCAGGAAAGAAGGATCCAACAAGGCCAAGCAGCTGCTGACCACTCTGGAGACCTTCGTGCTGGACGCCGGAATGAATTCAGCCAAGACCTCCGACTTCCTGGAAGTCCACACCAATACCATCCAGTACAGACTCAAGAAGATAAACGAGATCCTTGGGGCAGAGCTTACAGGTAACAGGGTCATCCCCGGACTTACCATCGCTCTCGCACTCAGGAGAATGGAGAACAAGAAAAAATGACAGGGCAGTTGGCTCTAGCACCACTGGCCGGAATATCTGACGCCCCTTTCAGAAGGATATGCCATGAGATGGGAGCAGCCTATACCTGCTCCGAAATGGTATCCGCAAAGGGGCTTTATTACGGGGACCGCAAATCAGCCAAGCTCCTCACCATCCTGCCCGGGGAAGGCCCGGTGGGATTCCAGATCTTCGGACACGAGCCGGAGATAATGGCGGATTCAGCGATGAAACTGGACTCTATGGGAAACGCCTTCCTGGACGTGAACATGGGCTGTCCGGTGCCCAAGATCGTGGGGAACCATGAGGGATCATACCTCATGAAGGACCCGGATCTTTGTTTCAGGATAGTGGAGACCCTGGTGAAGGCAGTCTCCAAGCCGGTCACCGTGAAGATAAGGGCCGGATGGGACAAAGAACACATAAACTGCGTGGAGGTGGCACGGGCCTGCGAGGCGGCGGGAGCCGCCAGGATCGCTGTGCACGGAAGGACCAGAGAACAGTTCTACTCAGGACGGGCAGACTGGTCAGTGATCCGCGCCGTCAAGGACGCGGTGAGCGTGCCGGTGGCAGGGAACGGCGACGTGTTCACATATTCCGACGGTCTGAGGATGATGGACGAGACCGGATGCGATGTGGTCCTGGTGGGCCGCGGAGCCCTTGGCAATCCCTGGATATTCACAGGGACCGACGAGAGGCCGTCATCCAGGGAGCTCATGGAAGTCATGCTCAGGCACCTGAACGACGAGGCGGAACTCAAGGGCGAGCACGTGGCAGTCCTCGAGATGCGCAAACACGTGGGCTGGTACCTGAAGGGAAGAGAAGGTGCGGCTGCCATGAGACAGAAAGTGAACTGCATCAAGGACATAGATGAGTTGAGAGAAGTCATAGAGCAGGTCCGCTAGGACCTTGAAAGGGTTTGAAAATGTACTGCAGAAACTGTGGATTTGAACTGAAGGACAACGACAAGACGTGCCCCGGCTGCGGATCGCCGGTGGTTCCCCTTGCTGCGGATGCCACGCCCCAGGGCAGGGTGGCAGGCTGGGCACAGAAGGAGAGCGACGCGGCTGGAGCCACCGCAGAGAAGGTGGCTGCCCCCGGGACAGGCAAAAAATACATCTACGTATACGACGACGGCAAGGAATACAAGAGCCAGAAATTCGAAGAGGTAAACATCCCCAAGGACCAATACGAAGAGGAGATCAAATCGGAGAAGAAAGCCTCCGGCACATCCGGTTCCGGGAGGACCTATTCAACAGGCTATGACTCCGGATCTGCAGGCTGGGGAATCCTGGGATGCTGCTTCCCCATAGTGGGACTGATACTTTTCCTGGTCTGGAAGGATGACAAGCCAAAGAACGCCAAGTCTGCCGGCGTGGGCGCCCTGATGGGCGTGATCCTGGTGGTGGTGTTCATGGTTCTGACCACGATCCTGGGGATCGGAACCAGCATGTACTACTTCGGCATCAAAGGCCTTACCAATGACTGGTTCGGGATAGACATATGAAGGACCTGTATCAGGGAGACAACAGAGCGATGAGAGCCTGCTACAAGTGGCTGCCCATATTTTGCGGCTGCCACCAGAGGGCGGACCGCTCTTTTTTCGTAAAAGGACAGCAAATGCCGGTGTGCGCCAGGTGCGAAGGTGAGCTGATCGGGATGATCGCAGGACTGATCCTGATATTCTTCGTGAGACCGGACTTCTGGGTGCCGGCGGTCCTGATGGTGCCCATGATTGCGGACGGGCTGATCCAGAACCTGGGGCATGTGGAGAGCACCAATGTGAGGCGGCTTGTGACCGGACTTTTATTCGGATACGGGCTTATGACACTGATCGCCAAGGTTGCCATACTGTGCTTCAGCTACGGCTGGTCCATAGGCGAAGGCATTATTAACTGAGGAGGAACTGAGGAGGAAGACATGACCAGAGCAGTGACCGTGGAGACCATGCGGATCTCCGACAGATATACCATCGACAACCTGGTGCCGTCCAAAGAACTGATGTACAGGGCGGGCAAGGGCCTTTTCGAGGCCTGGGACGGCTGGAAGTCACCGGTGCTCATCGCCTGCGGCAAGGGCAACAACGCCGGAGACGGATACGTTGTGGCCGGATTCCTCCTGGACAGAGGGATCGACGTGAGCCTGGCTCTGGTGGACGACAGATTCTCAGAGGACGGCAGGTACTACTACGACAAGGTGAAGGACCGGGTGACGGAGACCTTCATCTATGAAGAGGGCAGAGACCTGTCGGGATACGCGGTGATCGTGGACTGCATCCTTGGAACAGGATTCTCCGGCGAGGTTAGAGGCAATGCGAAGTCCATGATCGAGGCCATCAACGCCGCGGGTGCAGCGGGGACCTACGTGATCTCCTGCGACATAAACAGCGGCCTGAACGGCGACACCGGCCTCGGGTCGACATTTGTAAGGTCCGACCTGACCGTATCCATAGGCGAGTTCAAGCTGGGCCACTTCAGAGGCCTGGCGGAGGAGGCAATGAAGGCCAAGGTCAACGTGGACATCGGAATAGAGATAATAGGGGAAGTTTTGGAAATTTAGGGAAAAAGTACGAAAAACCCCTTGACCTTCCACTTTATGGAAGGTCTAAAGTAGACTCAGTCAGAGAAACCGGGAGGTAATAATCATGATGACAGCTCATGTTTCGGCACTCTCTATGGTGATGATAGCGGTTTCGGCCGTCATCGCCATCGGACTGCCCATCGCAATTTTTATATACTTCAGGAAACGCGGAGCCGCGGTGGCCACATTCTTCGTGGGATGCGCCGTGATGTTCCTTTTCGCCCTGGTCCTGGAGTCCATCGTACACAACATAGTGTTCGGGACCGCTGCCGGAAACGCCATTCAGAACAGCGTGGTGCTATACGGACTGTACGGCGGCCTGATGGCCGGACTCTTCGAGGAGACCGGCAGATTCGCAGCCTTCAGGACTGTGCTCAAAAAATACCAGGGTAACGACGTCAACGCACTGATGTATGGAGCAGGCCACGGCGGCCTGGAATCCATCGTGCTGGTGGGGATCGCCATGATAACCAACCTGGTGCTGGCTTTAATGATCAACTCCGGAACTGTGGCAGCCATGCTGCAGTCACTTCCGGCAGAGTCAGCGGAGTCAGTGAACCAGGCGCTGGCCGCCTTGACGGATTCGGCGCCCATGACCTTCCTTGCCGGCGCAGTGGAAAGGGTATTCGCCATAGCCCTTCAGATCTCCCTGTCCGTCCTGGTATGGTTCGCCGCAAAAGACCAGAGCCGCATCCTGCTGTTCCCTCTGGCCATCGGCCTGCATGCAGCTGTCGACTGCATCATGTACATAGTATCCCAGAACGTGGGGAGCATCTGGATCACCGAAGCAGTCATCGGCGTGAGGGCCGTCGCGGTGGCGTTGGTGGCCAAGAAGGTTTGGGATGAGAATGCGGGAGTATAATTTATGAGAATGGGAAACGCCCGGGCGAGTGCCCGGGCGTTTTTGTGTGAGTATAGATTGTTACCTTTCCTTGGGTCGCAACAGCTCGTCATAGGATGTCTCAAGGATATCGCGTATGCCTCTTAACTGATTGGCCTGGATGTGCTGGATCCCTCTTTCAATTTTCACCAGCGTTTCGCGGGTCATGCTGACACCATATAACTGTAATCTCCTTACCAGTTCAGTCTGCCCGATCTTCTTCTCTTTGCGGATCGTTCTTATATTGTTCCCAATATCAATAACGAGATCCTGCTTGATCTTCTGACTTTCCATTTCTTGCCTTTCGTACTAATGCCTTACTTCTTGAATGGACTGATATGGGTTCTTTATGTTGATTTTAGCACTTTACACAAGTATAATAGGACTAGAATTAGTCCATTTTTGGCGGTTTTAATCTATGTTTGAACTCTTTTAGCGGTTTTCTAAGGGAGAATTGTGAGAAAGGACGAGAATTATGGGAGTTAGAGTGAAAGCGTTAGTCATAATTGTATCTGTACTGATGGTATTCACATTAATACCAACGACTTCATTTGCGGATGGCACAACAGTCGCTGCGCCACCAATGATTGATGGTGTTTATCAGCTCGATTCGGCAGAGGATCTGTATTGGTTTGCTGGTCTGGTGAATGGAACACTTGACGGAGTACAACAGAATCAGTATGCAAATGCAATCCTTTTATCAGATATAACCATTAATGATAATGTGTTGGATGAGTACGGAGATCTTAATTCTACGAACTTCACGCAATGGGTACCAATAGATGTTTTCAGGGGTACCTTTGATGGAAATGGACATTACATAAGTGGTTTGTATATTAATGGTACTGATGATAACGTTGGTTTAATAAAGCTCCTTGGCGCAGACACAATTGGCGAAGGTACAATTACGGATTTAACAATAAAGGATTCTTACTTTAGAGGGGGGAATCATGTAGGGTCAATTTGTGCAGATAACAGTAGCGTAATTACAGGTTGCATCAATGTAGGAACTGTAGTCGGTGATGGCGAATATGTGGGTGGCATTTGCGGTTTTAACAGAGCACATGAAAAAGTTAATAATTGCACAAACAGAGGATTTGTGATAGGCACATATTCTGTGGGTGGAATATGTGGATACGGGTCCGCCTATGATTGCAGGAATGAAGGAATTATAACTGGGACCACAATCGTAGGAGGCATTACTGGACAAAACGGAGCAAGTGGAGTAAAAAGATGTGTCAATGATGGTGAAGTGATTGGCAATGATGAGGTTGGGGGTATTTGTGGGAGTACTTCTTCCTCCATCTGTGACTGCGTTAACAACGGAACAGTAACTGCAAGAAGCGGAGATTCTGGAGGCATCTGCTCATATGGAGCAATGACACAATTGGAAAGAAATGTGAATAACGGGAGAGTCTATGGACAGTATTCTGCGGGTATTTGCGTACAGGGCGATACTGTTTCAAATAAAGTCTTTTATGTTGTGCAGTGCATCAATTCCGGTATTATTACTGGTACAAAAGGTGCGTCTCAAATGGTCTACTCTTCTACTAATGACAAAAATCCGGTAAAAAACAGTTATGCGAAAGGTATAGTATCAGCGCCTGAAGCATACAATTTCTCCAAGCCGACTATTCTGTCAATATACGAAAGATGCTACTATGATGTTGACATTTGCTCTGCTGCCACCGATGGTGAGGCTAAGACTACAGAACAATTTGCTTCCGGAGAGGTGACATATCTAATGAATGGAGACCAGTCAACCAAGTACTGGTATCAGAATCTTTCTGGAAATGATATAGACGAATATCCAACATTGGATTCGACACATAAGGTCGTTTATGCGGTAGACGTCTTTGACTGTGATGGAAATCCAACGACGCAGCTATATAGAAACAATACTGCAACAGTGCATCTTCCTCACGATTGGAATGATCCGACATGGACTTGGAACGGATATGAATCTGCAACAGCAACGTTCGTATGCAAGAATTACGACACACATATAACCACTTTGACTGCAGATGCCGTAATCCAAAAGGTGCCGGCAACGATTACTGAAAACGGCAAGTATATCTGCGACGTTACAGTTACGCTGGACGGAGTGGAATACAGCAACGAGAAGATCGTAGTATTCCCAACGTTGCCCGTTGCAGAGAATGAGACACAGGGGATCAGTCTTACATGGGAGGCAATGGAAGGAGCAGATCATTACGTCATTTACCGTAAGACTGCAGATGGTGAGTGGATAGAACTTGCCCAAAGCAACGACCCGTCATATCTCGATAATACCGTTGAGTGCGGAGAAGTGTATTCATATTCGATAGCGGTAAATGATGGAACGGTTACCAGTCCGTACGATGAAACGGGAACCGTTATTCATGCTTCGGATCACAACCTTCAGGAAACACCTGGAGTTGCACCCACCTGTACAGAAGAGGGCAGTACCACCTACTGGACCTGCAGTAGATGCGGCAAATACTTCTCAGACTCAGAGGGAGTGACGGAAATTGCCGCAGGTAGTTGGGTTCTCCCGGCCAATGGCCACACTTGGGCAGAGGAGTATACCGTAGATCAGGAACCGGGCTGCACTACAGAAGGAGAAAAATCCAAGCACTGCCAGTTCTGCGATGCAAGGACTGATGTTACTGTAATTCAGCCTCTTGGCCACGACTGGGATACAGAAAACGTAGTGTTCAACTGGGCGGAGGACTATAGCTCTGCAGAGGCGGTATTCACCTGTAAGAGAGACCACTCACATACAGAGACTGTTCAGGCGACCGTGACGTCCGAGACTGTATCAGGCATTATTACATATACCGCAAGTGTTGTATTTGAAGAGGCCACATATACTGACACAAAGACTTTCGATGCTCACGAAATCATACGTATCTTCGGCAAATCCCGCTACTTAACAGCCATCGCAGCAGCGGACCATCTGAAGGAGAAGAATGGCATCAGCACATTTGACAAGATAGTTATTGCAAGCGGTGACGGCTTCCCAGACGCACTGTCTGCCAGCTATCTTGCATATAAGAAAGATGCCCCCATACTTCTGTACGGCAAGAGTGCAGAAGGTACGATAGTTGATTACATCAATGACAACCTTTCACCTGGCGGAACTGTATATATCGTCGGAGGCAAGGGAGCGGTTCCATTAGAGGTG
>JAEEOX010000033.1 GCA_016284485.1 Bacillota bacterium
TTTCAGCGGTTCTGCATACACATGCCTGACTTCCGTTCCTCGCCTCTGAAAACAGTTCAGGGAGACGGTACACCGTCTCCCTGTCGTCTTTGTTTTCTGATGAATGATCAGTTGCTGGGCTTTGTGAGATCCAGTCCGAAGAACTGCTCGCTGAGCCTGCCGAGCGAACCGTCAGCCTTCAGTTCCTGAAGAGCCTTGTTGATGGCTTCCACCAGGGCTTTGGAATCGTCAGACATCTTTACGGGGATGGCTGTCATGTCGGTGTCAGCCTCGTCTACGACCTTGATGGCGGTGTCAGGATGTTCATTCATGTAGTCCTGATAGGATACTCTGGCATTGATCGTCGCATCGATCCTTCCCTGGACCAGCAGAGTGATGGTCTCTTCCAGAGTGTCGACGTTCTGCACGGTCGCGCCATAGGATTCAGCGAGCGCCGCGTAGGTGCTTCCTACCGAGTTGGCCGTCTTCTTGCCGTTCAGGTCCTCGAAGCAGGTGATGTCAGTGTTTTCGTTCTGTACCAGCAGGACTGCAGAGGTGTACAGATATGGCTCGGAGAACATATAGCTCTTCGCTCTCTCCTCGGTGAATCCGACGCCGTTGCATGCGATATCGAACCTTCCGCTGTCGACTCCCGCGAGGATCGCTTCCCACGCAGTCTCTTCGAAGCGCGCTTCGACGCCAAGTTTCTCAGCGATCAGTCTCGCCATCTCAACGTCAAACCCGGTGAGTTTACCGCTGTCATCATGATACGTCCAGGGCGACCACACGCCCTCCGTGGCGATGATGATGTAGCCTCTCTCCTTGATGGTCTCAAGGAGGTCCTTCTTCTTCCCGCATGACGCGAGAGAGAATGCCAGAGACAGGACCAGCAGTACCAAAAACAGTGATTTGATCTTTTTCTTCATTTTTTTCTCCTTTATTTATTTGTCTTCCTTAACCGTCCTGTCCGCGGTTATCATGCGGACGAACGCCTTTGCCCTCTCGGAGGAGGGATTCTCAAAGAACTGCTGCGTCGGTGCGGATTCTATCACATATCCGTCTTCCAGGAACAGCACCTTGTTCGAGATATGTCTTGCGAAATTCATCTCGTGGGTGACGACCACCATGGTCATGCCTTCATCAGCCAGGTCTCTCATGACCGCCAGCACTTCCCCTATCAGTTCCGGGTCCAGTGCCGATGTGGGTTCATCAAAATATATCACTTCCGGGCTGCTTGCCAGCGCCCGCGCTATGGCGACGCGCTGCTGCTGACCTCCGGACAGCTGGGTGGGATATGAATCCCTCTTATCCGCGAGTCCAACCTTCTCCAGCATCTTAAGGGCGATCTCTTCCGCCTCAGCCTTCCCCATGCCCCTGGCGGCCGTGAGGCCGATCTCCACGTTCTTGAGGACCGTCATGTTCGTGAAAAGGTTGTAGTTCTGGAAGACAAACGCCGTTTTCATGCGCAGCCTGTGGATATCCTTGCGGTTCATGCTGCTGAGGTCGAATGTCTCCCCGTCAAATACCATGGTCCCTTCGGAAGCCTTCTCAAGGAAGTTGATGCAGCGGAGGATCGTGGTCTTTCCGGAACCGGATGGGCCGAGTATTACTACGACGTCACCTTTTTCGACCGTGAGGTCAACGCCTTTGAGCACTTCATTGTCGCCGAAAGACTTCCTGAGTCCTTTTACTTCAATCATTCTCTGTCCTGCCTCCCACTCTGTTGAGCCTCTTCTCGGCAGCTCTCTGGATCCATGTCAGTACCGTACAGAAGGCAAGGTATATGATAGCGACTTCGCAGTACAGTCCCAGGGTCTCATATACTCTGGAGTTTATGATCTGGGCCTGTCTGATCATCTCAGTGATGGTGATGGTCGTGGCAAGACTCGTCTCCTTCAGCAGCCCTATAAGTGAATTGGAAAGAGAGGGAAATGCTACCTTGAATGCCTGCGGGAGGACGATGTGCCACATTATCTGCAGATAGCTGAGACCCACGCACTGACCCGCTTCCACCTGTCCCACAGGTATGCTCTCCAGTGCCCCCCTGACCGTCTCCGCCATATAGGCTCCTTCATTGAAGGACAGCACCAGGATGGCGGATGTCCATGCATCGAGGAACACATTCACGGAAGGCA
>JAEEOX010000034.1 GCA_016284485.1 Bacillota bacterium
AAGAAGGGAAGCCATTTTGACCTTCCCATCGCAATGGGCATACTGGCAATAACCGGGGCCGTCAGAAATGAAAAGCTGAATGGCAAAGCTTTCATCGGAGAGTTATCTCTTGAGGGAAAACTGATCCCGGTAAGAGGCATACTCCCCATGCTGAAGGGCCTGGGCGATGATATAAGAGAAGTGTATGTGCCTGAAAAGAACGGCGAGGAAGCGGCTCTTTGCCTCAGAGGCACGGGCAAAAAGGTTGTGGCCGCAGCCATGCTCAAGGATGTGGTGAACAGCCTGAATTCAGCCAGCAGATCATATTACAGCCTGTCGGATAACAATTATATGAGAAGCACCGGCATGGACTATTCTGATGTGAAGGGCCTTTGGACCGCAAAAGATGCCATAGTCACTGCGGTCGCGGGAGGCCACGGACTTCTCATGATAGGTCCGCCGGGATCGGGAAAGACCATGCTGGCAGAAAGAATCCCCACCATACTGCCGCCGCTCAGCCCGGAGGAACAACTTGAAACGTCGATGATCTATTCAATAAGGGGAGGACTGGACGGCAGTACGCCGCTTATAATGGAGAGACCTTTTGTAAGAGTCACTCCCGGGATGACCGGTGTGAATATTCTGGGAGGAGGAAACGAACCTCTTCCCGGGGAGATGTCCATGGCCCATAACGGCGTTTTTTTTATGGATGAATTCCTGGAATTTGACAGGAGAAAGATCGAAGCCCTGAGGAAACCGCTGGAGGAGAAGAGGATCCTGATGATACGCCGGGGCATGAGCTATTCTTATCCGGCAGACGTGATCTTCATCGCAGCCAGCAATCCCTGCAAGTGCGGATACTTCGGAGATCCGGAAAAGGAGTGCAGGTGCACGCCATATGAACTTGAGGCTTACAGATCAAAGCTTTCCGGACCCCTGGCAGACAGGATCGATATGTCGGTATCAATACAGAGAGTGAGATATGAAAGTCTCTCCGAAGCCGTTTCAGATGACAGCAAGTCGATGAAGGAAAAAGTTCTGCGAGCCATTGATATGCAGGAGGACAGATTCAGAGGGACAGACATAAAAAGAAACGCCATGATGAACGAGAAGCAGGTCAGAGAGTTTTGTGCGATAAACAGGGAGGAGAGGGCGTTTCTGGAAAAGATCTACAGAAGGTACAGCCTGAGTCCCAGGAGGTATTACAAACTTCTGAAGATCGCCCGCACGGCAGCTGACGTGAGGGGGATCAGGGAAATAGATATCACCAGCCTTAACACGGCTGTCAGTTATACAGAGTTTCTTAACACTTACGGTAAATTTGGAGAATAGGAGAAGACCGATGAACCGAGACGAATTTTTTGAAAAGCTTCCGGGTTACGTGGAAGCTGAGATGCTGGAAATGGGGATCACCGACGTAAGTCTGGAGGAGACCACCGTAACAAAACATAATGACACCGTCCTGCACGGAATTCTGTTCAAAAGGGAGGGGGCATTCGTCGCTCCCACATTCTACATGGAAGAATTTTACGATGCTTTTGACGGTGAGGCTGATCCGGAGATCGCGGCAAGGCAGATGGTCAGGTCGTACCTGGTCACGGGCAGACCTTGGGTACCGGAAGGATCCATAGAAATAGATCTTGAACAGAGGGAAGACGAGCTGGGCTTCAGGATCCTTGATATTGAAAAAAACAGAGATTATCTCGACGGCGTACCCTACAGAAGAATGTGCGGAGATCTGGTCATGATCGCAGACCTGACTCTGGGAGGCACCGGAGAGTGGAGGACCGTGGTCTGCAATGAGATCCTTGAGGACTGTAATTATCCGGAAGAGAAGCTTTTTGACAGGGCAATGGAGAACACGGTGAAAAACGACCCGCCTGTCCTAACAGAGATAAGCGATGACATCCATGGAAAGTCGGAGAACCTTATAGAGATGGACAAGGAAAACTTTCCCAGGGATAAGGTCTATGTCCTGTCCAACACCAGCCGCAGACTGGGGGCGGGGGTGATCTTCTATCCCGATGTTGCCGGGAAAGTGGCTGATCTTGCCGGAGGATACACTGTGGTCCCCAGTTCCATCCACGAGACCATACTTATACCGGATTCTCTTCAGATACCGGTCCCGGTCATGCAGTATATGCTTGATGACGCCAACAGCAACGTGGTGGATGCGAAAGAAGTCCTGTCCGACAGGCTTTTCCACGTAGATGAGACAGGAAAGATGGTTCCCATGATCCGTGCTGAGTACAGAGCAGAACAGATGTCAGGTGTGCAATGACTATCATAACCAAGGACGATGACATCTACCCGGGAAAGCTGCTGGAGATAAAGGATCCTCCGAAGAAACTATATCTTATGGGTAGAAAGGAACTGCTTGACAAAAGATCTGTCGCCATCGTGGGCTCCAGAAAATGCAGTGAATACGGAAAGATCGTTGCGATGAAGATCGCAGGAGAAGCTGCGATGAACGGATTCTGCGTTATAAGCGGCATGGCTCTTGGAATAGATAATTTTGCTCACAGGGGAGCGCTTAAGGTTGGAGGAGACACCATAGCTGTTCTTGGAACGGGCATCGACATCTGTTATCCCAGGCAGCACAGAGATCTGTACGAGAAGATCGCATATGAGGGACTCCTTGTGTCTGAACAGGAGCCGGGAACAGGTCCGCAAAAGTACACCTTTCCGCTTAGAAACAGGATCATCGCAGGACTTTCGGAGGCGGTGATCGTAGTTGAGGCCAGAGCTGACAGCGGCTCACTGATCACGGCGGAACTCGGGATGGATCAGAACAAGCATGTTTTTGCGGTACCCGGAAACATCACCAGCATGTTCAGCCTGGGGACCAACAGACTGATATCGGAAGGGGCCCAGATCGTGTCGGTGATAGATGACATTTTCTGCGAGCTGGGCGTGGCTCCGAAGCTGAGAGAAGAAGATCTGTCGGAACTGGGAAAGGACGAACGAACTGTCTTCGGCATGGTGAAGGAAAACGGCGAGATGTCCATCGACATGCTTTGCTTCAGAACAGGAAAAGATTTCGTTACTGTCAATACCATAGTTTCCGCCCTGGAGATGAAGGGCTTCGTGGACTACAGAATGGGTAAGGTGATGGCGGTGAAACTCTGACTGCCGCACTTGTATATCCATCGCGTGAAATGATATAATCATCCTGTCAGCATCATCAGGAGGTGTTAAAGATGATAAACATGTTTGATCTTCACGCGGATCTGGCCCTGGCCATTCAGGGACATCAGAATGAGTACGACGGAGCTGTCTTAAGGAATCACTGGCTTCCCATCTGGCAGAAGGGCGGGATCGGCTGGACCGCAGCCGCCAGCTACTTCGGAGGTGAGGAGGACTGGGAGACCATGAAGGATACCATCCTTCTGGTCAAGAATGACATAAAGGAATCCGGACTTAAGCAGATTCTTACTCCCGCGGATCTGGATGAAAACGATCCGTGCACTACAGTCGTTATGACAATTGAGGGTATGTGCGGCATAAAGAAGGATCCCGAAGATTCAGTACAGTGGATGTACGATCAGGGGAACCGCATCGGCTCTCTCTGCTGGAATGATGAGAATGCTCTTGCAACCGGAAACGACGGAGACCCGGCAAGAGGCCTTACCGACATGGGCAGAGCAGTCATAAGGAAGATGAACCAGCTTCACATGATAGTTGACGTCTCCCATGCCAACGAGAAGACCTTCTGGGACATACTTGATATGTCTGAACTTCCCATCATCGCCTCCCATTCGAACTGCAAGAGAAAGTGCTTCGTGACCCGCAATCTCACAGATCAGCAGATGCTGGCCATGGCAGAGAAGGGCGGACTGATAGGCATGAACTCCTGCGAGGACTTCATATCAGAAGATCCTGATCTTCAGGATGCGGACCATCTGGCAGAGCACGTTCTGTACATGGCGGATCTGGTAGGGCTGGAACACATAGCCTGCGGCTTTGATTTCGGCGGTTACTACTATGAGGAAGACACCGGCAAGGATCTTTTCGGGCCCTGGCAGGCTCAGAACTTCATCGATGCGCTGATGAGAGCAGGCCTAAGCGAAAAGGACATCCGTGCCATAGCATACGGAAATGCCATGGACTTCCTGAGAAAACACCTGTAAAAACAGTCTGAAACAGGCATCGTAAAAAAATTTTTTGCAATGATCAGGGATGCTTCTGAGACAGTATAACTGTCTCAGGACCGTCCCTGTTTTTGTCGTGGCGGGAGGGTCTTCAAAAACTTTTTCTTGCCAAATCAAAAGTTTACTACTATTATATGTCCTTGAAAGAATACACATGGAGGAATCATGGCAAAGAAACTTGTTATAGTGGAGTCGCCGGCCAAGGCGCACACCATAGGAAAATATCTGGGCTCGACTTACAAGGTCAAGGCTTCGGTAGGTCACGTGAGAGACCTTCCCAGGAGCAGCCTGGGTATCGACATAGAAAAAGATTTTGAACCCAAGTACATAAACATAAGAGGAAAGGGAGACCTGATCAAGGAACTCAAGAAGGAAGCCGATGAGGCTGACAAGATCTACCTTGCAACGGACCCTGACCGCGAGGGAGAGTCCATCTCATGGCACCTCTGCCAGATCCTGGGACTGGATCCCAAGGAACCCGTGAGAGTCACATTCAACGAGATCACCAAGGACGTCATCAAGGAGGCAGTCAAGTCTCCGAGACCCATAGATCAGGACCTGGTGGACTCCCAGCAGGCCAGAAGGATCGTGGACAGGCTGGTGGGCTACGAGATCAGCCCCATACTCTGGAGAAAGGTGAGAAAGGGCAGCTCCGGCGGAAGAGTCCAGTCTGCCGTACTCAAGCTTGTATGCGACAGAGAGAGGCAGATCCAGAAGTTCGTCCCCGAGGAATACTGGAACATCTCGGTTCTCTTCGACACCGATCCGGAATTCGAAGGCAAGGTCCAGCTGTACAAGGATGTGAAGCTTGAGATCCCCAATGAGGAGAAGGCAAACCAGGTGGAAAGCGACCTGAAAGCAGGTCAGTACGTGGTGTCTTCCGTGACTTCCAGAGTGAAGTCGGTCAATCCCTTCAATCCGTACACCACCAGTACTCTTCAGCAGGATGCATCCATCAAGCTCGGCTTCACCACATCCAAGACCATGTCCGTGGCCCAGAGACTCTATGAAGGAGTGAACGTCCCGGGAAAGGGCACCACCGGTCTGATCACCTACATGAGGACCGACTCTGTCAGAGTGTCTGACGATGCCCGCAAGGCCGCATACGCATTCATTTCTGAGAACTATGGCAAGGAATATACTTCCAACAGGACCAGCTCGGTCAACAAGAATGCGCAGGATGCCCACGAAGCAATCAGGCCCACCAATGTTTTCATCCTTCCCGAAGAGCTCAAGGATGTGGACAAAGATTTCTACAAGCTGTATAAGCTGATC
>JAEEOX010000035.1 GCA_016284485.1 Bacillota bacterium
AAGCCCGACGGGCCATCCGCAGGTCCTCCAGGATCTCTTTCAGTGAACGGATCCGGAACTGTTTCTCCAGATACATGTTGCAGAACGTGCAGGCGTTGTGGCTGCAGCCGACGGTCACCTGCAGGATATAGCTGTACGCCTCGCTGGGCGGGCGGTAGATCTGTCCTTCGTAGCGCATGGCGCCTCCTTATTGAACGGCGAATGAGTATTTTTCCAGGAATTCCTCTTCGGTCAGCACCGGGACGCCGAGTTTTCGGGCGGTCTTGTTCTTGGCGGAATTCGAGGCCGCGTCATTGTTGATCAGCGCCGTCGTCCTGGCGGAGACGGAACCGCTCACTTTGCCGCCGCGTTTTTCGATCTCCGTTTTCAGAGCGTCGCGATTGGGGAAATGGGTCAGGGAGCCGGTAACTACGAAGGTCAGACCGTCCAGATCCTTTTCCGCGTTGTCGTCCGATGCTTTCTCCAGGTCCAGGACGGCGAGCAGTTCGTCAAGCTGCCTTGCATTTTCCGCATTGTCAAACCAGGCGCGGATGCCGGCGGCGGTGACTTCGCCGATCTGTTCGATCTGGCAGAGCTCCTCTTCGGAGGCTTCGCGCAGGGCGCCGAGATCTTCGCGGTAATACCGGCTCAGCAGCCGGGCCGTAGCCGGCCCCCCGGCGTTGATGCCCAGGGCCGTGAGCAGCCGGGTCATCGTGGTGCGGCGCGCCTTTTCCGCCGCGTCGGCCAGATTCCGCCAGCTCTTTTCGCCGAATCCTTCGCGGCCTACGATCAGATCCCGTTTTTCCGCCAGCCGGAACAGGTCCGCGTAACTCTTCACGATGCCCGCGCTCAGGAACTCCTCCAGCGTCGCTTCGGAAAGGCCTTCGATATTGAGGGCGTTGCGGCTCACGAACAGTTCGAAGCTCTTGAGCTGTTTGGCCGGGCACGCGGGATTGGAGCAGTACAGCGTCCGGGCTTCGCCCGTATCGCGGATCTCGGTCGGCGCGCCGCACACCGGACAGTGCTCCGGCGGGCGGATGCTTCCGGACCGCGTGAAGTTGTCCCCGATCTGAGGGATGATCATATTTGCTTTGTAAACGCTGATCTCGTCGCCTTCGCCCAGTGCCAGCTGCTCCATGATGGACAGGTTGTGCACGCTGGCCCGGGACACCGTGGTCCCCTCCAGTTCCACCGGGTCGAACACCGCAATGGGGTTGATGAGCCCTGTGCGGGACGCCGACCACTCGATCTCCCTGAGAGTGGTCTCCGCAGTCTCGTCCTGCCACTTGAAGGCTATGGAATCCCTGGGGAACTTGGCTGTGGTCCCCAGAGACCTGGCGTAGGCTATGTCGTCAATTGTGAGCACCAGTCCGTCGGAGGGCACCGGATTGTCCGCGATGTGGGCTGCAAACCACTCCACGCCATCCGCCACTGTGTTCCCGTTTACCGTTCTGTGCTCCACCACCTTGAATCCGCGGTCGCTGAGCCAGTCGAACTGCTCGCCCCTGGTCCTGAAGTCGATCCCTTCGGCGGACACCAGGGCGAAGGCGAAGAACTTCACGTGTCTCGCCCGCGTGATCCCCGGATCCAGCTGCCGAACCGAACCGGAGCAGAGATTCCTGGGGTTCTTGTACTTTGCGCCGTCGTCAGTTATGGTCTGGTTTATCAGCTCGAAGTCGGCGTAGGTTATGACAGCCTCTCCTCTGAGCACCAGTTCTCCGGTGAAGTCTATCTTAAGAGGTATGTTATCGAAAACTCTGGCGTTGTTGGTGATCACCTCTCCGACCTCGCCGTTTCCGCGGGTCACCGCTTTGAAAAGTTCTCCGTCCCTGTAGGTCAGCACCACTGTCAGCCCGTCCAGCTTCCAGCTGAGCAGGCAGTCGTGATCTCCCGCAAAAGCTCTCAGCGCCTCTCTGTCCTTGGTCTTGTCCAGGGAAAGCATCCTCTGGGGATGTGCCTCCTTGGGAAGCTGGCTCTGGACCTCATAGCCCACGTTCTGGGTGGGGCTGGTACTGAACACTATGCCGGTGGTCTCCTCAAGTTCCTGCAGTCGGTCGTAAAGAGCATCATATTCCTTGTTGGTCATGATCTCCTCGCCCTCGGCGTAGTACATGCGGGAGGCCTCATTGAGTTTGTCGATGAGAGCCTTCATCTCGGTCACCAGGGGGCTGTCCTTGGCGTTCTCAGAAGCTTCTTTTATTACGTTGAACATGTCTAACTGTTCTGCCATTGTTCCGGTCTCCTCAGACTTTTTTGAGGGGCGCAAGTCCCAGCGCCAGTTTCTTGGTGCCTACGGATTCAAAATTCACTTCCACGATCTTGCCGGTGACCCCGGTGACTATTCCGAAACCGAACTTCGGATGGGTCACTCTGTCTCCGGGCGTAAGTGTTTCGGTGACGTTCCCTTTCTTTATCTCTTCCTTGACCGCGCGGAACGGGTCTGTGGCCGCCGCCCCCCTGAAGGGCTTGGCGAAACCGTCCAGCTCCCAGTCCATGGTCTTGAGTCTTCTTTCCTCTTCACGTCTGGAGGGTCTGAAAGCGTTGCCGTGGACCTCCAGATATTTCTTGTCGATCTCGTCCAGGAACATGGATTCCTTGGTGTAGTCTCCCCGGCCGAAGTTCACTCTGTATCCCGCGGAGGTCAGGATCAGCTTCTCCCTTGCCCTGGTCATTCCAACGTAGCAGAGTCTTCTCTCCTCCTCGATGCCGTCATCTGAATCCATGGACTTGAATCCCGGGAAAAGCCCGTCTTCCATGCCGGGCATGAATACGACGGGGAACTCCAGTCCCTAGGCGGAATGCAGGGTCATGAGGGTCACCTTGGGGGCGTACTCGTCGTACTTGTCGGTGTCGCTTTGGGTGGATACCCTCTCCAGGAACTCACTTAAGCTGGGCTGCTCCCCGGCGTCACCCTTCTCCTTCTCATAATCGTAAATATACGATCTGAAGTCCATCAGGTTCTCTATCCTGGCTTCCGCCTCGGTGGTGCCCTCTGCTTCCAGTGCCGGCATGTATCCGGTCTTCACCAGCAGCATGTCATATATCTCCGTGACGCTCAGGCTGTCCATGTCGTCGGAGCATTCCTGTATCAGATCCAGCATTGTCCGAAGGGCCTCTCTGGCCTTCTTCGGCACTGAGTCCAGCGTGTCGTCGTCTCTCAGACACTCGAAGATGCTGACCCCGTTCACCTGGGCCAGAGCCTTGTACTTGGCGAATGTCGTGGGACCGATGCCCCGTTTCGGCTCGTTGATTATCCTCTCCAGGGCCACATCGTCCTTGGGGTTCACCACAAGACGCATGTAGCTGATCATGTCCTTGGTCTCCTTGCGCTCGTAGAAGCTGAAACCGCTGAGCACCTGATAGGGTATCTTCCTCTTTCTCAGCGAGTCCTCGAAAAGTCTGGACTGACGGTTGGTCCTGTAAAGCACCGCGATGTCGTCCTCGGTCTTGCCCAGCCTGAGCAGGAACTCGATCTCCTTGGCTACGTACTCGGCCTCTTCCTTGTCAGTGTCCAGGCGGGTGTATACCACCTTCTCCCCTGTGCCCTTGTCGGTCCAGAGTTTTTTGCTCTTGCGGGAGCGGTTGTTGCGGATCACGGAGTTGGCACAGTCCAGGATGTTCTTGTAGGACCTGTAATTCTGCTCCAGCTTCACCACCTTGGCTCCGGGGAAGTCCCTCTCGAAGTCCAGGATGTTCCTGATATCCGCGCCGCGCCACTCGTAGATGGCCTGGTCGTCGTCGCCCACCACGCAGAGATTCTTGTGCTGAGAGGCCAGCAGCCTGATGATCTCGTACTGGATGTGATTGGTGTCCTGATACTCGTCCACCATTATGTATCTGAAGCGGTCCCGATATTCCTGCAGTATCTCGGAATGGTCGCGCAAAAGATGATAGGCCCTGAGCAGCAGGTCGTCGAAGTCCATGGCGTCGTTCTTCTTAAGCTCCCTCTCGTAGGCCTTATATATATTATAGTATGTTTTGGTGCGGGGCATGTTGGGTTCGGAGGCCAGGAATTCCTCGGGATCCGTGTCCTGCTCCTTGAGCTTGCTGATCACTGAGAGCATCAGGGGCACGGGATAAAGCTTCTGGTCCACGTTCAGGTCCTTCAGCACATTCTTCATGACCGTCTTCTGGTCAACCGTGTCGTATACCACGAAGCTGGGGCCGTAGCCCGCCTCTGTGTGGTGCGCCCTGAGGATCCTCAGCGACATGGCGTGGAAAGTCATGACCCACATGCCGGGGCAGTGTCCCGCCAGCCTGTAGACCCTCTCCTTCATCTCCGCCGCCGCCTTGTTGGTGAAGGTCACCGCCAGGATGTTATACGGGCTGACTCCCTGCTCCACCAGGTAAGCTATCCTGTGAGTCATGGTCTGGGTCTTGCCGGAGCCGGCGCCCGCCAGTATCAGAAGCGGTCCCTCTGTGTGCATGACCGCCTCTCTTTGTTCTTGATTAAGGTTCTTCATATCCATGTGTTCATTATACCATACTCCGCCCTCCATTCCCATATGCCGTTTGCGGCGAGGGCAAAAAATCCGACTCCAGTGCCGGCCCTCTCCGCCCCCGCTCTCATTGACAAAACACCCCGCCGATGCTACTATAAAGTGTCGGGATATCGGGTTTTTTACCCTTGACCATATTTAGGAGCAGACATGGAACAGAACGGATCCAAATTCAAAGATTTCATATCCAAGCACCGCAAGGCGCTGATCTCGCTTGTCCTCTGTGTGGCGGTGGCGGCAGTGTTCATCCCCACCCTTTACAGAAGCCAGGTGGATGAGCTCGCCCAGGAGGCGGCCGAACTGAACAACACAGACGAAGTGCAGACCACGGAAGAAGAGAATGCCGAGGATCCTCAGGAAGAAGAGCCTGAGGAGAATACCGAGGAGACTGAGACCGAGACCGAAGAGTCCGGCTCAGCCGAAGACGCCGTGTCAGGCCATCCCACGGGAAGCGGCTCTCAGGGTCAGACTTCAACTTCCAACTCCGGCTCCGGCTCCTCTTCAGGCTCGGCTTCCGGCAATTCAGGTTCCGGCAGTTCCGGTTCAGGTGCGTCCTCCGGTTCGGGCAATTCCGGCTCGGGAAGTTCCGGCTCCGGTGATACAAACCCCTCCACGCCTTCAGAACCGGAGCAGTATACCTGCTATCTGGAGGTGGAGTGCCACACCATCCTGAACAACATGGATGACCTTACGGAAGGCAAGGAGCACCTGGTTCCTTCCAACGGCGTCATCTATTCCAATTACGTTAAATTCACTCAGGGCCAGAGTGCCTATGACGTGCTGAGGGCTGCCATGCAGGCCGCCGGCATCCAGATGGACGCAGAGTACAACAGCCTCTACGATTCCGCATACATCAAGGGGATCAACAACCTCTATGAATTCGACTGCGGACCCTACTCCGGCTGGATGTATTCCATAAACGGTACCTATCCCAACTACGGAGCCAGCGTCAGCCCGCTGTCTGACGGCGACAGAGTCATTTTCAGCTATACCTGCGATCTGGGACGGGATCTTTAAGAGTCATGGATACATTTTCTTCCTGCCATCCTCTTATCAGTTTCGTATTCTACCTGTTTGCCATCGGCATTCCGGTATTTTACCTGCATCCTGTGTTCCTGGCCATCGGTCTGGCTGCGGCCATAGTTTATTATGTTTATTTAAAGGGCGGAGCTTCCTTCGGGAAGGTCGCCCTGTTTATATTGCCTGCGGTGATCCTGGCTTCGGTGCTCAATCCCCTCATCGTACATCAGGGGGAGACCATGCTCTGGTATCTCCCCAACGGCAACCCCGTTACTCTGGAGGCCGTGATCTACGGCATCGGCGCCGGTTTCATGCTGGCTTCGGTGATCTCGTGGTTCGCCTCCTTCCAGGAGGTCATGACCTCTGACAAGTTCATGTACCTCTTCTCCAAAAGCTTCCCGGCGGCGGCGCTGCTTCTGTCCATGACCATGAGGTTCGTCCCCAGGTTCGGTTCCCAGATCAAAAGGATCCGCCAGGCTCAGCTCTGCGTGGGCCGCGACGTGACCAACGGCACCATCCGCCAGAAACTGGCCCACGGCATGACCATATTCTCGATTGCCGTGACCTGGGCTCTGGAGAACTCTGTGGAAACGGCAGACTCCATGAAGTCCCGTGGTTACGGGCTCCGCGGCAGGACCAACTACTCCATCTACCGGCTGGACAGCCGGGACAGGCTGATCCTGGCTGTCATGGCCGCCGAGATCGTAGCCATAATACTCATGATAAGATCACGCTGGGTGTACATCCTGTACTACCCGCTGTTCACCATAAACGCCCTGGACTGGCGGGCAGTCACATGCTTCGCGGTCTACGCCCTGTTCTGTCTGACCCCCGTCATCATGGGCGTCAATGAAGATCTTCACTGGAAAAGGATTAAAAATGACACCGTTATTTGAATTCAAGGATCTGAACTTCACATACCCGGGCCACGACCTGCCCGCCCTCAGGAACATTTCCTTCACAGTATCCGAAGGAGAGTTCCTGGTGATCTGCGGCAAGTCAGGCTGCGGCAAGTCCACCCTGCTCCGGCACTTCAAAACAGCCATCACCCCCTACGGATCCAGGTCCGGCTCCATCCTCTTCGAAGGAAGAGATCTGGCCGACATATCCGTCAGGGAGCAGGCATCCCGCATAGGCTTCGTCCTCCAGAGCCCGGACAACCAGATCGTCACCGACAAAGTCTGGCATGAGCTGGCCTTCGGCATGGAGAACCTGGGCTATGACCCGGGAGTCATCCGCCTGAGGGTGGCGGAGATGGCCAGTTTCTTCGGCATACAGTCCTGGTTCATGAAGAACGTGGACGAGCTTTCCGGCGGCCAGAAGCAGATACTGAACCTGGCTTCCGTCATGACCATGCAGCCGGATATTTTGCTCCTGGACGAGCCCACCAGCCAGCTGGATCCTCTGGCGGCAGGTGAGTTCCTGGGGACCCTCAGAAAGATCAACATGGAACTTGGCACCACCATCGTCCTGGTGGAGCACAGGCTGGAGGAAGTGGTCTCCTATGCCGACAGGCTGATGGTCATGGACGGCGGAGAGATCCTGGCCCTGGACTCCCCTGAGAAGATGGGAAGTCTGCTGAAGGGAAATGACATGTTCCACGCCATGCCGGTACCCATGAGGATCTACGATGCTCTGGACGGCACCGGTTCCACCCCAGTCACCGTAAGGGAAGGCCGGGAGTGGCTGGAGCGCAGGCTGAGATCCGGAGGTGCGGATGACAGTACCTTCCTGAGAGAAGCCCTCACAAAGCTTGACGATGCTGCGGCTGACCCTGCCGACACAATCCTAGAAGCCAAAGAGGTCTGGTTCAAATACGAGAAGGACCTGCCCGACGTGGTGCAGGATCTGAACTTCAAGGCAGGACGGGGACAGCTGACCTGCATCCTGGGCGGAAACGGCACAGGCAAGACCACCACCCTTTCCATCCTGGGCGGACTGCTGAGACCCTATAGGGGCAAAATACTCATAGACGGCAAGCCCATCACCTCCTACGGCAAAGACCTGCACACCAGGATCGTGGGAATTCTGCCCCAGAATCCCCAGAGTCTCTTCGTGAAGGACACGGTCATGGACGACCTGCTGGAGATGCTGGAGCGCCCCTCCCTCAAGTCCCTGCTGGGCAGGACCCAGAGCGGCGAAGAGATGAGAGCCAGAGCACTTCATGCAGCTGAACTCATGGAGATCGACCACAAACTGGACTCTCACCCCTACGACCTCTCCGGAGGAGAACAGCAGAGGGCGGCCCTGGCCAAGATACTTTTGCTGGACCCCCGGATACTGCTTCTGGATGAGCCCACCAAGGGCATCGACGGCTTCTACAAGAAGAAGCTGGCCGACATTTTCAAGAAACTCACAGCCGAGGGGAAGACCCTGATCATGGTCTCCCACGACATAGAATTCTGCGCGGAGTACGGCGACGTGTGCCACCTTTTCTTCAACGGGAACATCGTCACCGGCTCAGGAGCCAGGAAGTTCTTCGCGGGCAACAGTTTCTACACCACCGCTTCCAACCGCATGGCCAGGAAGTGGATGCCTGACGCTGTCACCGCAGAAGATGTAATAGAAGGAGTACGGACCCTTGACTCAAAGGCCGGGGACCCAAAGGAAGACTGACACACACATGAAGAACGCACCCGTAAAACTGCATAACCAGGACGCCCAAAAGGCCCGGGGCATGGACACCCTTGCCCTGATACCTGTTTTTGCTGCGCTCTACGAGGTGCTGACGCTTCTGGTGCTTCCCTGGTTCTCGGTTCCTGAACTTAAGTACACCGGCTACGCCTTCAAGGCCAACGTCCTCCACATGGCGGACATGGAGGAAGGTCTTGCAGAATACTTCGGCTATCCGGATACGGTGCTTCAGACCGCCCTTCAGAACCTGAACATTCTGCGTATAGGCGCCATCATCGGCGTGGTACTGACCCTTGCGTTCATCGTGCTGGCTTTCCTGATCAAGGTCAGATCAGCCCTTCTTGGACGCATAGCCTTCCTTTGGAACGCGCTTCTCACGGTCTACGCCTTTTCCTTCATGATGGACACCAACAGGCTCATCAACCTTCTTATGGGTAAGCCTGATGACCTCATGAGCTATACGCTGAACAGTTCCATGCAGCTGACCCCCTATGCCTACTCCCTGGTGATATTCGGCATCATTCTGGTCTTCATGCTGGAGCAGCTTCTGGACACCCGTTCCGAATACGAGGCGGAGCAATATATATTAAAGGTAGAGACCGAGGATCCGGGCATCAGCAAAAGGACCATCGTCGGCCTCATCCTGGTGGTAGTCGCCATCCCGACGGTCATAGCTTTCGGCATCCTCTTCCTTCAGGACAGGAGCATATATTTCATATCGCTTTCCGTAATGATACTTTCCATGGTGCCCTTCTTCCTTGTGTTTGAAAACAGGCGCCCTGAGGCCCGGGAGATCATCGTCATCGCAGTCATGGCGGCACTGGCCACAGTGGGACGCGCAGCCTCCTTCATGCTGCCCTTCTTCAAGCCGGTGGCAGCCATCGTGATAATATCCGCCGTGGCCCTGGGACCGGAGGCCGGCTTCCTCACGGGAGCCACAGCAGCGCTGGTCTCCAACTTCCTCTTCGGTCAGGGCCCCTGGACTCCCTGGCAGATGTTCAGCTTCGGCATCATCGGATTCATAGGAGGTCTGATCTTCAGGAGATACAGGCACGGCAAGCCCGCCAACGTGAAACTCATGGCGGTCTACGGCTTCCTGGCCACCCTTCTGATCTACGGGCCCATAATGGATACGTCAACCATCGTCCAGTCCATCAGCATGGGCTACCAGGAGATCGACTGGGAGGCGGCTCTGGCCATCTATGCGGCAGGTATTCCCGTGAACCTGGTCCACGCAACCTCGTCCTTCGTATTCATATGGTTCCTGGCCAACCCCCTGCTCAAAAAACTCAACCGGGTCAAGCAGAAATACGGCATTCTGGAGCCCTGATATCTTCCCCGGGACGGACCCGGGGAATTGACTTTTTTGCGCCGCAATGATAGATTATCAATGTAAGGAAACTTAATCCGAACACTATCTTCTCCGGACCCGAAACGCCTGCCGCGCAAGGACCGGGGATCAGGGAACCGGGTGAGAATCCCGGGCATTTACCGATGCTGTATTTGCGTGAATGTGTCTCCCTTCGGCGAAAGCCGGTCATTGGGGCGACCTGAGAAGGCGGGGGACATGTGCAGGGCGGCTCGTCCGTCCGGGATCGCATGAGCCAGAAGACCGGATAGGGTTCAAAACATCTGTATCGTGAGAAAAGTCGGTCACGGCAATCTGCTGTGGCTTTTTTGTTTGATAAAGCCGCAGAACAATCTTTTATAAGGAGGATCTTATGAAGAAAGGACTATTTCAAAGCAAAGCCTTCAGTCTTCTCATGATCATCGCTCTCCTCCTCTGCATGGCACCGCAGACGGCGTTCACGGCCTATGCGGATGAGAGCACACAGTTCGAGGTCTCCGCCGACGACTGTGACGTGATCGGAGAATACATGGGCGCAGATCTCTACTACGCTGTTGCTCCTACGGGTACGACTGAAGTCGTATTCAAGGACGTGGAAGGCAACATGGAGGGCGGAATGATCGTCGGCCTTCAGGCCGGGAGCGTCAGCGATACAAACGTTGCTCCCATCGCCGGAGACTTCCGCGCCACCTGGGAAAGCATGAATACCAACGACACCATAACCTTCGAGGAAGGTGCCGAAGATCTGGACTACTCCAACGCCTACTTCTACTTCGTCATGGACGGTGACTACGACATGGCTTCCTACGTCATCCAGGTCTCCACTCCCCCTGTGGTCATCACGGACTTCGAGTCCAACGTGGGCATCAAGACCGGTCCTGTGGAAGACGGATACACATATACCGCTTATGTGTACGATCCGGAAAACCCCGCCGCGGATCCATATGGCTACGTGACCCAGGAAGCCAAGGCCGACCTGTACACCCTGACCGTTCCCTGCGGCACCCAGGAAGTGACCCTGGACTTCGGAGAGGCCAAGACCATCTCCTACAACTATGATGAGAACGGCGTCTACCTG
>JAEEOX010000036.1 GCA_016284485.1 Bacillota bacterium
GCCCGCCACCAGAACTCAGTTCTCTTTCCAGACTGCCATGAACAGGCTGGGCGGATCAGTCATAGGGTTCTCGGATCCTTCAACCTCCTCGACAGCCAAGGGTGAGACAGTAGCTGACACAGCCAGGACAGTATCCCAGTTCGTGGACATCATCGTGGTCCGCCACCCCAAGGAGGGAACGGCATACCATATCTCCAACAACACTGACTGCCCGGTGATCAACGCCGGAGACGGCGGCCACCAGCACCCCACCCAGACCATGACGGACCTTCTCACCATCCGCCACTACAAGAAGCGCTTCGACCACCTCAAGGTCGGAGTCTGCGGCGACCTGATGTTCGGGCGCACCATCCACTCCCTGGTGAACACCATGTCCAGATATGAGGGCGTGGAGTTCGTATTCATCTCCCCCAAGGAGCTGAGAATGCCGGAGTATATCAAGGAGACCTGCAGAAACAGGAACGTTCCCTTCACAGAGACTGAAGATCTGGAAGCTTCCATCCCGGATCTGGACATCCTCTATATGTCCAGGGTACAGAGAGAGCGTTTCATCAATGAGGAAGAATACCTGAGACTGAAGGACTTCTTCATTCTGACCAGGGACAAGCTGGACAAGGCTAAGGATGACATGATCGTCATGCACCCGCTGCCCAGAGTAAACGAGATCTCCACCGACGTGGATGACGATCCCAGGGCAGTATACTTCAATCAGGTCAAGTTCGGAATGTACGTAAGGATGGCCCTGATCATGAAACTTCTCGGGCTGGACGAAGACCAGGCGAAATAAAGGAGGAACAGAGATGATCAACGTATCCAAGATCAAAGAAGGAATCGTAATAGACCACATCAAAGCCGGCCAGGGATACAAGATATTCCAGCAGCTGGGCCTTGACAAGATAAACGACGTGGTAGTTCTCATGAGGAACGTACCCAGCGAAAAGATGGGCGTCAAGGATCTCATCAAGATCGAGACACCCCTCGAGATCAACTTTGACATCCTGGGCCTCATCGACCCGGACGTCTCCGTAAACTACATCAAGGACGGAAAGCTTTTCAAGAAGGTCAAACTCACCCTGCCCAAGTCCGTGGTGGGCATCCTCAAGTGCCCCAACCCCAGATGCATCACCAACACTGAGCGCATCCAGAACGTCAGGTTCGACCTGGTGGACAAGGAGAACAAGCTTTACGCCTGCGAGTACTGCGAAGCACGCACCAAACTGTAAAACATGCTTAAGAGATTCATAAATGCCTCCTTCGCTGACGCGGAGGGGGCATACGCAAAAAATGAGAGAACTCTGGTCTACGGAACTGAGGGTGAGGGCATAGTTTTCTTCGGGAGAACGGACGAACTGCCCTCTGAACTTGCGGTTGCTGAGACGGAAGATCTGGGCGGGCTCACCCTGATGCCCGCACTGGTGGACACCCACGTGCACCTGAGAGATCCGGGACAGACACAGAAGGAGTCCATGGAGACCGGAATGCGCGCCGCCCTCAAGGGAGGCACGGCCACGGTCTGCGCCATGGCAAACACTTCCCCTGTGCTGGAGACACCGGAACAGGTACAGGCCAACCTCAGAAAGGCTGAGGAACTCAGGCTCTGCACCCTGGTGCAGGCTGCAGCGGCAGGCATAGGCCTGAACGACGATACTCCCACGGATCGCGGAGCACTGTCACAGGTGACCAATGTGATCTCCAACGACGGCAAGACCATATTCAGCGATGATTTCATGGAGAAACTCCTGAAAGACTCTCTGAAATATGACTTCGTGATCAGCACCCACTGCCAGCCGGAGAGGGCAACTGTCAGAAGGGACATCCAGCTTCTCAGGAAAGTCGGAGGCAACCTTCACACAGGACACATCAGCCGGAAGGGCACTCTGGAAATGATAGCAGAGGCCAAGGTAAGGGGACTTCCCATCACCTGCGAGGTGACGCCCCACCACATCTTCGCCTCGGGCCTAAATTACAGGGTAAATCCCTCCATAAGGACTGAAGAGGACAGACTGGCCCTGATCGAGGGAATACGTGCAGGAGTCATCGACTGTCTCTGCACGGACCACGCGCCTCACACTGTTGAAGACAAGGAGAAGGGCATGGCCGGGATCTCAGGGATCGAGTTCGCTTTTGCCATCGACTGGAAGGTCTTCCATGACAACGGGATCCCCCTTACCACTCTGTCGAGGATGGGCTCGCTGAACACCGCCCTGAGACTGGGATTCAAGGACAGAGGTGTTTTGCGCCCCGGGTACAGAGCGGACCTGATGGTGGTGGACACAGAGAAAAAACGGATTTTGAAGAAAGATGATATGATCTCCAGATCCCACAACACGCCCTTCGACGGCAGGGAGATACTGGGCGAGGTCATGAGGACCATAGTTAACGGAGAGACGCTTTATGATAACGGACATTTTACTAGATGAAGTCAAGAGGAAGAGCTGCGTATGCCTGGGACTGGACACCCGGCCGGGCTACATTCCTTCATTCATAGGAGATCAGGATCTCTCCACGGGAGAAAAGATCTTCGAGTTCAACAGAAGGATCGTGGACGCCACCTGTGATCTGGTGGGCTGCTACAAGGTCCAGATCGCCTGCTATGAAGCGCTGGGGCTGGACGGAATGAAGGCCTACGCGGACACCCTGAAGTACATCAGATCCAAAGGATCCATAGTGATTGCAGACGTGAAGCGCGGCGACATATCCTCCACCGCGGAGCAGTACGCCCTGGGACATTTCACCGGGGACTTCGAGGCGGACATGATCACCGTCAACGCCTACATGGGAGAGGACGCGGTATCACCCTACTATCCATTCCTCGAGAAGAACAAGGGACTTTTCGTCCTGGTCAAAACATCCAACAAGAGCGGTGTGGACTTCCAGGACCTGGGCATGACAGAAGACGGAGAACCCCTCTATGTTAAGATGGCTCGCAAAGTTGCGGAGTGGGGAAGGCCCTTCACCGGACAGAGCGGTTTCTCAGCCATCGGAGCCGTGACCGGCCTGACCTATCCCGGGGAATTCGAGACCATAAAGGAAGTCATGCCACACACCTTCCTGCTGATCCCGGGCTACGGAGCCCAGGGCGGCACCGGCAGGGACATAGCGTCGTTCTTCAGAGACGGCGTGTGCGGCGTGGTGAATTCCTCCAGAGGTCTGATAACCGCTCACAAGGGCAAGACCGATGGCGAGGACTACACCGACTACGTCAGGCAGGCAGTACTTGACATGAAACAGGACATAGAACAATGGCTCTGATAATCGATAACAAAAAACTCACAGATGGCATCTACCTCATGAGGGTGAGCTCCAACATACAGGCTCCCCGCCCGGGGCAGTTCGTCATGCTGCGGCCTGAGGGGGACGGTCTGTTCCTCGCGAGACCCATCAGCGTAATGGACTGGGAAAACGGTGTCTGGACCTTCCTGTACAAGGTGGTAGGCAAGGGAACGGAGGCCATGTCCCGCCTTGAGAGCAGGGATGACATCTTCATGTTCGGGCCCATGGGAAACGGATTCGGACGGGTCCTTCCGCTGGAAAAGATCAGAAAGGCCGTCCTGATCGGAGGAGGCATGGGGATCGCTCCCATGTACGGTCTGGCCAAGGCCCTCAGGAAGACAGGGGCTCACGTGAAGATCCATCTGGGATTCACTGACGAGCCCATCCTCAGAAAAGAATTCTCTGACGTGGCGGATGAGCTGGTCATAAACGTGGGCGGATATGTCACGGATGACGTAAGGTTCGAACAGGGACCTGTGTATTTCGCCTGCGGACCGGACCCCATGATGAAAGCCGCCGCAAGGAAGGCAAGGGAAGCCGGGGCTGAGCTCATCGTCTCCCTGGAGAGCAGGATGGCCTGCGGAATGGGAGCATGTCTGGGCTGCACCATCGATACCACGAAAGGAAGCAAGAGAGTCTGCAAGGACGGACCCTGCTTCAGATATGAGGAGGTGACCGGACTTGGGAAGTGATCTTCTTAAAACTGAGTTTCTTGGAGTTCAGATGAAGAACCCCGTGATCGCCGCCTCGGGGACCTTCGGATTCGGGATAGAATACGAAGAGTACTTCGATCCGACGATCCTGGGAGGTGTCTCATCCAAGGGACTGACTCTTAGACCCAGCCGCGGAAACGCCGGCATCAGGGTGTGGGAGACGCCCATGGGCATGCTCAACAGTATCGGTCTGGAGAATCCCGGAGTAGAGCATTTCGTATCTCACGAGGCTCTTGAGATGCGCAAACTGGGATGTGCGGTAATAGCCAATCTTGGAGGGCACTCCGAGGAGGACTACGTCACTGGCGCGGAGATGCTGAACGGCTGCGACATCGACATACTGGAACTGAACATATCATGCCCCAATGTGAAGTCAGGAGGCATGGCTTTCGGGACGGATCCTGATCAGGCAGCCGACATTACCTCCAAGGTGAAGGCGGTGACCAGGCATCCGCTCATGGTGAAGCTCACCCCCAATGCCGGAGACATCGTAGCAGTGGCCAGGGCTTGCGAAGAGGCCGGGGCGGACGGGCTGTCCCTGATCAACACAGTGCTTGGCATGGCCATAGACGTCAGAGCGGAGAAGGCAGTTTTCAACAACGTTTACGCCGGGCTTTCGGGACCTGCCATCATGCCAATAGCCCTCAGAATGGTGCACCAGGTCGCTCATGCGGTCAGCATCCCCGTGTCAGGCCTGGGAGGCATATCGACCGCGGAGGACGCCATAGCTTTCATCATGGCGGGAGCATCCACCGTACAGGTGGGAGCGACCACCTTCAGAGATCCAATGGCCATGGTGAACATAATAAAAGGATTGGAAGAATATGCCGAAAAAAAGAGCCTGAAGAACATTCAGGACATAAGAGGCATCGTATAAGGAAGGAGAGGTTCCAATGGAAAACAACAATAATCTGGAGATACTCAAGTCCTGTGGGGCTTTTCTGGAAGGACATTTCCTTCTGTCATCGGGAAAACATTCATCGGGATACTGTCAGTGCGCCAAACTCCTCAGGTTCCCGGACCTGTCCGCACAGGTTCTGGCAACGGTGGCCGAACAGGTGAAAGACCTGGGCATCACCAAGCTGGTGGGCCCTGCCATGGGCGGGGTGCTGGTATCCTATGAGCTTGGAAGACAGCTGGGCCTGGGGAGCCTGTTCACAGAGAGAAAAGACGGAATCATGCAGCTCAGACGCGGCTTCGAAGTAAACGAAAATGACCGCATCCTTATCACTGAGGACGTGGTCACCACAGGCAAGTCCACCATGGAGACGGTGGAGGCCCTTGAAGCCTTCGGTGCCAAGGTTATAGCTGTTGCATGCATCGCAGACAGAAGAGGCCCGGACTGCGACTTCAGCCTTCCGGTGTACAGTGCGGTGAAACTCCAGTTCCCGGTGTACGAGGCGGACGACTGCCCACTCTGCAGGGAGGGAAAGATTCCGGTGGTGAAGCCGGGCAGCAGGACATCGAAGTAGGACAAAATGTTGCTAAAAAACCGCTGGGGTCCTTGAGAATTGAGGACTCACAGCGGTTTTTGTTCTTGAAAAACCATAAATCATTTTATGCCGTCTTCATATGCTTGTTTTACTGCCATATTTTAAAGTACACAGATCCATCCCTGACCTTGATCACAAAACTTCCAAGATAGAATGATCTCGAAGGCGAATTATAGTCATGAAGGCTGTAAAGACTTTTGATATATTCGGCATCTGCAGTTACAAGCAGTTCTTCATTAGAAATGCGTTCCACAGAGTAGCATTCCAACTTATCGTAGAACTCTTCCAGGAGTCCCGGATAATTTGTTATTATCCCTTCTATGTCCGTTTCGATGAGTTTGTATGGCTTGTCGGTCTGAAGCTGCTCAGGATAGAATGAATAATCATCA
>JAEEOX010000037.1 GCA_016284485.1 Bacillota bacterium
AGGTCACGCTTCCTTGCCGTCTGTGTAGCGGCTCAGTATCTCCAGCAGCTTGTCTTTGCCGAAATGGTATTTTTTGCGGCAGAACTGGCATGTGAGTTCAGCCTGGCCGTCCTGCTCCGCGATCTCTCTCAGGTCATGCTCTCCGATGGATGCCAGCACCTGCTCCAGCCTGTCGTAGGAGCAGTCGCACTCCCACCTGATCTCTCTGTAGGACAGGGCTCTGACCTGATAATCCTCAGGCATGGAGCCGAATATCATGTCCATCATCTTCTGGAGAAGTCCCTCCATGGAGAGGGCAGGGTTCCCGCTTACCGCTTCCTCGATGACCTGAGTGATGGGCTTCAGCTCGCCCAGCATGTTCTCCAGGGCGTCCACAGCTCCCTCCGCTGCCCCGGGAAGCATCTGGATGAAAAGACCGCCCGCAGCCTTCACGGACCAGTCCTTGTCCACCTTGACTCCCAGGGAGATGGCGGTGTTCTGCTGCTCGGAAATATAATAATACGCGGTAAGGTCCTCGGCGATCTCGCCGGATACCAGTGCGATGGTCCCCACGTAGGGTTCCTTGAGCCCCAGGTCCTTGATGACCGTAAGCTCTCCGATGCCCAGAGATCCTCCTACGTCCAGCTTGCCGTTGGCTTTGAGGGGCAGGTCGCACCCGGGCTCAGCGATGTAGCCCTTGACCCTGCCGTCCTGATGGGATGTGGCAAGTATCTGCTTCGCCGGTCCGTCTCCCTTGAAGATGACGGTCAGCTTGTCCGTGGGGTTCTTCATGTCGATCCCCATGAGACCTGCTCCGGTCAGCACTCTTCCCAGCCCTGCGGTGGCAAGAGGCGTGGTGTCGTGTATCTTCCTGGCCTCCTCCACCATCTCTGTGGTCACTGCCAGATACACCCTGTATGATCCGCTTCTGTCTATACCTGTGATTACGTTATTCATTCTCTTTCCTTCAGCCCAATTACTTTGATATTTTATCATATTTCACATATTATTTACACATAAAAAACACAATTGGTCAATATAATTTGGTGTGCAAAAGGGTGGGACCTTAGTATTGCTTAAACCCATCTGAATTTTGGAGGAAACACTATTATGGATGATAACAACACAGCATTGGAGAATGCAGGATCTGTTACTGCTGAGAACGTGGAAGCCACAGTGGAAGAGGCCGAAGCGGTAACAGAAGAACTCAGTTCAGCTGCAGAAGTTCCGGCAGAAGAGCCCACGGCAGCTGCAGACGCCGCTTCTGAAGCGGCAGAAGAGACTGCGGAGATCCCTGCAGAGGCTCATGAAGAGGTGGTCGTGGAGAAGATCGACCCCTTCCAGGAGCCGGTCCACTTCTCGTCAGTCGACGAGCCGACCCTGGAGATCCCCAGAGTCGACGTGGAGATCAACGAAGCATACGAATCAGAGGATTCATATTTCGGCGAGGGCACCGCAAAAGACGTGCGCCCCACCATAGAACACATCCCGGAAAACGACGCTCAGTCCGAGCCCGAAGCACCTTACGGCGAGGAGCCCCGCGCTGAGCAGCCGGTCAATGACAATCCCAAGACTCACTACGCCCCGGCGGACAGTCCCTGGGAAAAGACCGCCAAGTCGCCCCGTTACGTCACCCGCAAGATGTTCATCATCACCCTGATCCTGGCCATGATCTTTTCCGGCCTGGTAGGAGCTGCGGGCTACGCTCTGGCCAATTCCATCTTCGGCGGCACCACCATAGACAAATCCATCAATACCACTAACTACAATCTGTCCAGATCCACAGGAAGCGTGCTGTCCCTTCAGGAGATCATCGCGCGCAACGAGAACTCAGTGGTGGCCATCCTGACGGAAAAAGTTACCACTGACTTCTGGGCAGGCCAGTACGTCACCAAGGGTGCAGGCTCCGGAGTCATCTACAAGGAAGACGGTTACATCATCACCAATAACCACGTGATCTCAGGAGCTTCGTCCATCACCGTCACTCTTCACGACGGCACGGAATACCCGGCTACCCTGGTGGCCACCGACGAGCTTACGGACATCGCGGTGATCAAGATCGACGCCACAGGCCTCCAGCCCGTGACCTTCGGAGACATGGACAAGGTCTCCGTGGGAGATGCTGTCATCGCCATAGGCAACCCGCTGGGGACTCTTTCCGGCACAGCGACCGAGGGCATCGTCAGCGCCCTTGAAAGGGAGATCACCATCGACAACAAGTCCATGTCCCTGATCCAGACTTCAGCCTCCATCAATCCCGGAAACTCCGGCGGAGGACTTTTCGATCAGTACGGCAACCTCATCGGAATCGTGGTGGCCAAGTCCTCAGGATCCGACGTTGAAGGACTGGGATTCGCCATCCCCGTGGACAAGGTGGAATCCGTGGCCAAGTCGCTTGTGGAGAACGGTTACGTCGAGGGAAGACCCATGGCAGGCATCTCCATCATCGACCTTACGGATCCTTCCGAAGCCATGAAGTACGGCGTATCCATCACGGGCGTCTACATCAGCTCTGTCACCGGCGAGAAAGCACAGGCTGCCGGTCTCAAGCCCGGAGACCTGATCTACTATCTGGACGACGATAAGATCACCAGCTCATCTCAGCTGATCGCCCTGATCCAGACCCACCAGATAGGCGACGTGGTCACCTTCACGGTGGTCCGCAACAACGAGATCATCAAGTGCGATGTGGAGCTGGTAGAATCCACACCTGAACTCCAGCAGGCCACCAACCAGATGCCTTCCGGAGGAAACGACAACGGTTCCGCGGATGACGGCAATTCCGGCGAACAGCCCGACAACAACGGCGACTCCGGCAACAGCGGCGGAGGAAGCTGGTTCGACTGGTTCTTCGGCGGCGGCAACTAAATATCCATCGAAACATTGAGCAGGACCGCCTCGGATGAGGCGGTCTTTTTCATGTGATCCGCGGAGGGGCTCTCTGCTTACGGCTTATCTGCAAAAAATTAAATCCAGCCGTAATTTGCCCCCGGCCGCCGCGCCCCCAACAACGAAAAAGATGGCCCGCGGGCCATCTTTTGATTTACATGTTTTGCGCCACTGATCAGCGTTTCTGCTTCGTCAGGTGCTCCGCCTCTCTCTCCACGAATTCCTTCAGGTGGGAAAGGTGTTCCTCTGCCAGGCGTCTGGCTCCCTCGGAGTCGCCGCTTATGATGGCCTCCGTGATGAGCTGGTGCTCGGCAGGCTGGTTCCTGAACCTGGAAAAGTCCTCATAATACATGTATCTGAACCTCAGGGCCAGTTCCTGAAGTTTGGACACCATCTGGATCAGAGTCTTGTTCTCGCTGATCCCGACGATGTTCTTGTGGAACTCCTCGTCCAGGTCGATGATCTCGGCGATGTTGCCGGAATCTATCGCTTTCCTGTAACGCTCAGAGAGCTCCAGGAGTGCGGTTTTTTGCTGGTCGCGGATCTTCCTGGCGGCGATGGCAGCTGCCATGCCCTCCAGGTCCTGTCTGACCTCCAGAACGTCCACCATTTCCTGCACGGAAATATCCGAAGCATAGGCTCCGCGTCTGGGTTCGATGGTGACCAGGCCTTCCTTTTCCATCTTGCGGATGGCTTCCCTGACCGGCGTACGGCTCACGCCCATCTCGTCGGCAAGTTCAACTTCCATCATCCTGGTCCCCGGCAGGATCTCTCCTACCATTATCTGCCTCTTCAGTTCCTCGTAAACGATCTCCCTGAGAGGTTTATGATTTTGCAGATTGAAATTTATCATCTCATTTATCCCTTCAGGCTTTCTCTGCCAGGACCACGGTATAGCCCTCATCCCCGAATCTCAGGGCAGCCTTGGCCGCGTCCTCTTCGTTTCTGTAAAATCCGATGACCGTGGGGCCGCTTCCGCTCATCATTGTGAGCTTCAGACCCTCGGTCTCCTCCATGCGTTTCTTGATCTCATCCACCACCGGATAGGCTCTGAGCGTGTAGTCCTCCAGACCGTTTTTCATGGTCCTGAAGGCCATCTCCCCGTCCCCTCTGTCCAGAGCTTCCACGAGCCCCGCGGTGTCGGGATGGGTCCTCTCCTCTTCCGGAATGGCGTCTATTCCTCTGTATACCTCGGGAGTGGACACTCCAAACCCGGGATTGACCAGCAAAACATTGAAGTCCACCTCATTCCTGAGAGCGGTCAGCCTGTCGCCTATGCCGCTGCCCAGGGCACACCTGCAGTCGGTGACCTGGCTCAGAAGGGTGAAGGGCACGTCGGCTCCCAGACGGGAGGACAGCCCGCATAAGTCTTCCACTGAAAGACCCATGCCCCACAGTTCGTTCAGGGCGATCACCACGGAGGCGGCGTTTCCGCTTCCTCCTGCAAGCCCTGCGGCCACCGGTATGGACTTCCTTATATCTATGGATAATTCTCCTTCGGGCACAGCCTCCGGCCGC
>JAEEOX010000038.1 GCA_016284485.1 Bacillota bacterium
TCGTTCATACTGTCGAGAGCCTGATCTGCACATCACAGGCGCTCACTTCATTATCTCCATGGCCGCGATCCTGTCGAAGGCCTCTTTTAATTTGTCCGTGCCCACGGTGAGAGCTGCTCTCACGTAACCCTCTCCGCATTGCCCGAAGGCGTTTCCGGGAAGTACCAGCACATGAGCTTCCTCAAGGATCCTGTCCGCAGCCTCCACCGAGCTCAGCCCGGTTTTTTTGATGTTTATGAAAAGATAGAAGGTCCCCTTGGGAGGATCTATGACGCTGAGTTTAGGGATCCTGTTGATCTCCTTTGCAGCGAAAAACATACGCTTCCTGTACTCCTCCACCATGGGCGGCTGTACTTCAGCCCTGTGCCTCAGGGCGTGGAGTGCGGCTCTCTGTGAGACAGAGGGTGCGGTGAAGACCACGTTCTCATTGATCTGCTGAATGGTCCTTATGATGTCCGGGTGAGCGATGATGTTCCCTACCCTCCATCCTGTCATCGTGAAGTTTTTTGAGAAGGAATTCAGTATTATTGTCCTGTCCCTCATGCCCGGAAGGGATGCGAAGGGAACGAATGGGTTCTCATAGCTGAAGGACGTATAGATGTCGTCTGCGATCACCAGCAGATCATGCTTTTCACAGACTGCGGCGATCTTAAGCATGGTATCCATGCTGAGGCAGCTGCCTGTGGGATTGCTGGGTGAATTGATCACCAGAGCCTTGGTCCTCTCGTTGATCAGGCTCTCCAGTCTCTCCACACTGATCTGAAAATCCTCATCTTCATAGGTGGGAAGTTCCACAGGAATTCCTCTCGCCAGTTCTACCTGCTGCGGATAGGGTGTGAAATACGGCGCCTGCAGGATCACCTCGTCTCCGTCGTCCAGAATGGCTTCCAGGGCAAGGAACATACCTTCACAGGCAGATGTTGAGATGAATATCTCTTCATCCGCCACCTCCATGCCATATTCCTCTTTATAGTATTTGGCTATCTCGGCTCTCAGTTCCGGATCGCCTCTGAAGTCCGTGTACTTGGTGTGACCGGCTCTGGCGTCCTCGAAGGCCTTGGTGATGATCAGATCGTCAGTTATCAGATCCGGATCTCCCAGGCTCAGATCGATGACGTCATCGAACATCTTGGCCATCACGTCCGACTGACCCATGGCGGTTGACTGATCTTTCCAGTATCTCTTTGAAACGAATCTGTGCTTCATGGCAAACCTCTCTTTCTTTGATTCCATTATATCGGATCTCAAAAGAGCGGTTTTTGTAATTATCAAAAAACTCGTATCAAATAATTGTTATTTTTACAATCGCCAGTCACTGGCCCGGATTCTGGTCTTTGGGGCCGGAAATAGCCATCGCTCCGTCTATCAGAAGTGCGGCTTTCAGCTGCAGGTAAAGTTCTCCATCCGTAACATCCTCAAGCCCAGTCAGCTCGCGGATCCTCCCCAGGCGGTAACGGATGGTGTTCTGATGGCAATGCAGTTTAGCGGCGGTCTTCAAAATATCCCCGCCGGCAGCTATGTACTCGCCGGCCGTTTCCAAAAGATCTGCGTTGTCGCGGAAAGGCTCAAGCATGTCTTTTGCGAAGGCCCGTGACTCCTCACTGCCGATGGTCGGGAGAAGCACACGGCAGATGCCGGTATCGCCGAAGCATGCAAACTGCTTCCCTTCCACCAGAGACGCGACCAGGCATTGCCAGCTCTCGCGGAAGGCTTTGTCCATGTCGGTCTTCTCGTGGACGTCGCTCATGCCCATGTGGACGCCCTCACCTATTCCCAGAAGCTCGAATGCCTCCTGCCGGATCAGGTCGTGGATCCTGTGATCGTCTCTTGCGGAGGTTGTGATCAGGAAAACCCCATCACCATAGCGAACCACGAGGCCCTTTGAGTGGAAGCCCTTCAAAAGATAGAAACTCCTAAGTATCCTTCCTGCGTCCATTGTCTCCCCAGTGATATAAACCACTGCCACATAGGGCCTCAGTTTGAGGGAGACGCCCTTCAGTATTATATCCAGTTCGGAACGGTTCATGCTGCCGGACAGCATGGCGTCGATGTTTTCCTCTGACAGGTAGACCTTGTCATCGAACTGCACGGCGTACATTATGTCGAAGATGATGTTCTCGAACCAAAGGTCGTTGTCCATGGTCAGGATGGGAAACCCCTTTTCTTCCGCAAAGGCAATCACCTCGGGAGGAAGCTCATCATATATTATCCTTTTATATGCCACGCATGACATACCGATGTCGTACATCTGCTTTATAGATTTCAGGATCAGGGACGGGTCGTTCTTCGCGAACAGAAAGCTGGTTATTATAAAGCCACTGGCTTCCATTTCAAGAGCGGCATCGTACTCCACATCCGGATCAAATTCATAATCCGCTATTTCCACCGTCACCACCGGACGGTCAAGACCTTTTGTACCTGCCAGCAGGGCCATTTTATGCCCGCAGGGTAATTCCATAACATCTTTAACTGTAAGTGCCATGGGAAACCTCCTTATTATTATAGGGAACACCATCATTATACCCTGTTTTTATAAAAATTACAAACAATCGGTCATATCTTTTTATTTTCTATGAAAATCCGCCGCGAATCTTTTGCTATACTAAAACCAGAAAAGCACAGAAAGTGAGGTACAACATGTCCACCAGAGTTTTGAGCAAAAAAGAGATCATGCAGGTCATCGAGATGGCTCCCGCCATCAAGGCCGTAGAGAACGTATACACAATGAAATCAGCAGGCGAAGCTGTGGCCTGGCCCACCGTCTTCCACATCTTTGAGGAAGGTCAGCGTGACCTTGACATCCGCTCCGGTTACCTGCCGGCAAACCACATCTTCGGTCACAAGACCATCGGATTCTTCGCAGGAAACGTGGAGAGAGGTCTTCCCAACCTGATGGCTACCATCTGTGTATTCGACGAATTCACAGGCGCCCCCATTGGAATCCTTGAAGGCGCATATATAACAGGCATCCGAACCGGCGCTGCAGGAGCCATCGGAGCAAAATATCTGGCTCGCAAAGACTCCGAGACCCTTTTCGTTCTCGGCGCAGGCAACCAGGCCGCCTACCAGATCGCAGCCACCATCTGCTGCTTCCCCGGGCTTAAGAAAGTCTACGTTGCAGATCTTTTGTTCCCTGAGAACGCGGAAAGATTCGTAGCAGGCATCAAGGCTAGGCTTATGGACGAGCTGGGCATCGACGCCTCCGGAGTCACCTTCGAGGCAACCAACGAACCCGAGGTCACCGTGCCCCAGAGCGACATCGTGATCACCGTAACCCCCTCAAGGAAGCCGGTCATCAAGAAGGAATGGGTTCGTCCCGGAATGCACTTCTCCACCGTGGGAAGCGACATGGAAGGAAAAGAGGAGCTGGATCCTGAAATCTTCAGAAACGCCAAAGTCTTCGTGGACGACATGACCCACTGCATCGAAGCCGGTGAGGTGGAGATTCCCGTCAAGATGGGAATTCTCAGCCCCGAAAACATCAATGAAATAGGAAATCTGATCATGGGGAACTGCCAGGGCAGAACCTCGGATGAAGATATAACCGTTTACGATCCTGCAGGCATGGCTCTGCTGGACATCGCAGCAGCCAAGGTCGCCCTTGACCTTGCAGCCGAAAAGAACCTCGGCGCAGTCGTTGAACTCTAAAACGTACCCATAGGAAGGAGAACACCATGGATATCAAAACATTCAAAGTAGAGCGTTGGATGGACGATTATGAAACAAAGTGCAAATACAATCTGGCTGAGACATGCATCGACTCTCTGACCGTCAGAGAACTCGTGGAAATGGCCGGGCTGGATGTTGCGGAATATATGAACGAATTGGCCGACACAAGGCTGACCTACAGCTACATCGGCGGTTCACCCGATCTTCTGAACGGCATCGCAAGCCTTTACGGCGACCTGGTCAAGCCGGAGCATGTCATCCCCATGCACGGCGCCATCGGAGCAAACCACCACGTGATCATGGCACTGATCGATCCCTCTGACAACATGGTATCCGTCATGCCCACATATCAGCAGCACTACTCCATCCCCGAGTCCATCGGTGCAGAGGTCAGGATCCTAAATCTGAATCTGGAAAACCACTTCCTGCCGGACATCGAGAAGCTGAAGGAACTGGTTGACGAAAACACCAAGATGATCACCATGAACAGCCCAAACAACCCCTCCGGTTCCCTGATCCCCAGAGAGGTCATGGAGCAGGTCATCGAGGTTGCGAGAAGCGTGGATGCCTACGTGCTTTGCGATGAGGTGTACAGAGGCATCTCAGAGGACGGCAGCTACATGTACTCCGTTGCCGACCTTTATGAAAAAGGCATCTCCGTGGGCAGCATGTCCAAGTGCTGGTCCATGGCAGGCGTCCGTCTGGGCTGGATCGTGACCAGAGACATGGATCTGATCCACCGCTGCCACGAGCGCAGAGATTACGACACCATCAGCTGCGCCGTAATCGACGACAAGCTTTCCGCTCTGGCTCTGGCCAATAAGGATAAAATCATCGAGAGAAACAGCAAAATACTGAATACCAACCGAAAGATCCTCGACGATTGGGTAAACGCCACTCCGGAAGTCTACTATCAAAGACCTGTGGCGGGAACCACCGCTCTGGTCTACTACAGGAAGGACATGCCCTCTCGTGAGCTTTGCGACAGGCTCATCAAGGAGACGGGAGTGTTGTTCACCCCGGGCGAGTGTTTTGAGATGGAAGGCTCCGTCCGCATCGGATATGCCTTCGACTCCAAGGTGCTGAAAGAAGGTCTTGATCTGTTCGCTAACTTCCTGAAGACCATCTAAACGAAAACGTGTTAACGGGACACCTTGCGGTGCCCCGTTTTTTGTTGCCACATCTGCCCTCAGATGCTACAATTAATGTACCGATTAATATAACAAAAGAAACGGAGGACTTATCATGAAACTTAAACGCTTCTTTGTATTATTCATCTGCATCATGATGGTCATGACCATGATGCCCCTTACGGCGGCTGCCGAGGATCAGGCTGATCCCGACCACCCCTTTGGCGTTTCCGAGTGGGTGCCGGGAATGACGCCTGCTTCCACCCAGTTCGCCACGACTCGCGAAGCGAGTACAGGATACGTTTTCGATCGAATTGCCGGAAAAAACCGTTTTGAGACATCGTTATTGATTGCTGATAAGTGGTTGTGGTTCGCTGACGGAGATTCTTTCGAAAATGTAATACTGGTCAGCGGAATGGATTTCCCCGACGCTCTTGGAGCAAGCGGCCCGGCTTATGATTTGTATGGCCCCATAATCCTCGCCGATCCGAATAACATGACGAATTTAGCCGAATATATAGAAACAAATATGGCTGAAGACGGATTTGTTTACATCATGGGCGGCAACGGAGCAGTTCCCGCGGAAATGGAAACGGAACTTGTAAAGGCGGGCATTTCTAAAGAGAATATTGTAAGACTCAAAGGTAAGGACAGATACCAGACCAATCTGGCTGTGCTCGATGGGTATTCCTCGATCAATACACTTGTGGTGTGCTCTGGCAAAGATTATGCGGACGCTCTTTCTGCCTCCGCCATCGGAGAGCCCATCCTCCTTGTGGGAGACACACTGACGGATGAGCAGCTGGCATTGATAGCGGATAAAGGCACTTCAAAGTTCCTTATCGTTGGCGGTACCGGAGCAGTCAGCTCAGAGGTTGAGGCTCAGCTTCAAGCCATTGCGAACAGTTACGGTTCGAACGGTTTCCTGCATAGAGTCAGCGGAAAGAATCGCTACGAAACATCCAAGGCATTCGCCGAATTTGTCTGGGAAGACGATTCTGAATCTGCAGTGTTTGCCTGCGGCAACAACTTCCCGGACGGACTATCCGGTGCGACCCTGTGCTTCTGGCTGGGTGGTCCGATGATCCTTGCCACCAGCACAGCAACTTCTGCCGCAGCGGAATGTGTCCAGAATCTCCACATAGAGGGCGGTTTTGTTCTTGGCGGAACCAGTCTCATCTCCGACGAGGCTATGTGTACGATATTCGGATTTGAGGACTAATTGCCTAAAACGTACTTCAAACTGTAAAACTATAAACGGCACCCATACCGAAGGGTGCCGTTTTTTCTTATCCCTTTTGTTGCCTATCATGCCTTCAGATGTTAAAATTAATGTACCGGTTACTATGGCAAAAGAAACGGAGGTCTTCCCATGAAATTCAAGCGTTTCTTCATATTGTTTATTTGCGTTCTGATGGTGACCGCCATGATGCCTCTTTCGGCAATCGCTGATGATCAGGCCAAAGGCGGCGGCTCACATTTCCTTCGAATTGCAGGAAAAAACCGCTATGACACATCCATGTTCATAGCCCATGAATGGTTGAATTACAACAGCGGTTATTCTTTCGACAACGTGATCCTAGCCAGCGGAACGGATTTTCCTGATGCTCTCGGATCAAGCGGCCCTGCAAATGAGACTTTTGCTCCCATAATCCTCGTCGACAATAAAAACCTGACAGGGATAGCCGAATACGTCAAAACAAATTTGGCTTCAGGCGGATACGTTTACATCATGGGCGGCAACGGAGCAGTTCCCAGCGCTATGGAAACCGAACTCGTAAAAGCGGGCATAATATCAAGCAGGATCAAAAGATTTTCCGGCAGGGACAGGTACGAGACCAACCTGAAGGTGCTCAAGAATTTTGATTACAGGCACGGCGTTTTCGATGGAATAGTGGTCTGTTCCGGCAAGAATTATGCCGATGCTCTGTCGGCGTCAGCCTTGGGATCGCCCATACTTCTCGTGGGAGATACCCTGACGGATGCGCAAAAGAAGTTTTTAGTGGACTTTGGTTTTAACCGCTTCCTCATCGTAGGCGGAATCGGAGCCGTTAGCCAAGAGGTGTATGATCAGCTTACCGACGTTATAATCGCAGTACAGGGTGAGGGCGGTTGGTTGTATAGAGTAGGTGGAAAAGACCGCTATGAGACCTCCAGAGAATTGGCGTTTTTCGGATGGGATTCAAGCGATACCGTGGTCCTTACCTACGGCAATAACTTCCCGGACGGACTCTGCGGATGCACCATGTGCTTCTGGGAAGACGCTCCCCTGCTCCTGGCATCCACTTCAGCCAAGGAGCCCGCGGCGTATGCCGCTCAGTGTCTCGATGCCGATTTCGCCATAGTCCTGGGCGGAGAAAGCCTCATCTCCGACGAAGCAGTTGAATACATACTCGGAGTTTCCAAATAACCCCTATAAACGCAGCAAAGCCGCGGATCCTAATCCGCGGCTTTTTTATTACCAATTATTTTCTCAGCTTAATGGTCCTATGGCTTTCTCCACGTCGTCGTAGGCCACAGCCAGGGCCCGGGCAGCATCGCGAACCGCGTAAGGATCGTTCAGGTTCACCTCTTCAGCCTTCTTGCAGGCATCAACCATGGTCTGCACCTTGCCCACGTACGCCTGATCGAAGTCGCTGTCCGTTATTTCATAAGCCTTGTGGATCAGTTCGGTGAGGAAAGCGTTCAGCCTCTCGTCAGGCAGCACCGGCGCCACGTCCGGCACACGCTGGACGCGGTCTTCCTTATGACGGCGGCATCTTCGTGATCACGACATCTGATAAAGCTGATCCATCCAGCCACCGTCTGATCGTTTCGGAAGCAGTCAGAGTCCTGGCTATGGACACTGATCCGGAGACCTGCCCAATGAGCGACGTTCATCAGTCCAAAGACTTCGGATCGATATTCAGGGAAAGCTATCACACCTGGCTGGCTGGAGCTGCCTCCGGAAGGATCATCCGGAACTACACGGATTCCGACATATACCGGTTCCTGATACCTCTTTCCGAAGATCCTCATCTCCTCAGTTTCAGCCGCACTATCCTTTCCGGGCTTGAGGGGTATGAAGACACCATCGCATCCTACATCAGAAACGGAGGCGATATACTGGCCTCCTCCATCGACCTTAAAGTCCACGCCAACACGGTGCGCTATCGTCTGGCACGCATCAAGGAACTTACAGGTGATCCTGATCAGACAGATCACCAGCTGTTCCGGGACCTCTTCATAGCATACTCCGTGCGGGAGATCAACAAGTAGCAAAAGACCCTTGGAGATCCAAGGGTCTTTTTAGTTTATTTGTCTTTTTTATCCTTGCCTCTTATGGCTTTGATCAGCGCGTCGAAAGCGTTGGAGTAGGACTTGTCCTGGGCCGCATAGTTGCTGGCTCCACCTGCCTTGGGATTGACCTCCTTGATCTTGATGCCGAACTCCCTCTCAGTCTCCTCCTTGAGGACTGCGCTGGTTATGACCTTGTCGTCTTTCATGAGTTTCACCTCCTCCCCTCGAAATGATTATATCATAAATACATAAATAGTGGTATAATCAGTTTCGGCACGTGTTTTTTGCGCAAAAAATCTCTTTTGCAACCGGCAGTTGGCAGATTGTAAGCTCTGTTTGGTGGCGCGCAACCGCATAATTCGCTAAACTGAGACCGTAAAAAGAAACACGCACCAACGGAGGTAACGAAATGATCTTAGCAGAAACCATAGTTCAGCTCAGAAAACAGGCGGGCTGGTCCCAGGAAGAACTTGCAGATAAATTAGGAGTGAGCCGCCAGGCCATCTCCAAGTGGGAAAGCGCACAGTCGGTGCCCGACCTGAACCGCATCCTGGACATGTCCAGACTTTTCGGAGTGAGCACAGATATATTATTGAAGGATGACCTGGGCCCGGACTTCGGTCCCGGGGAAGTGCCCACGGAAGTGAACGACACAGACGAGCCCCTCAGGAAGGTGAGCCTGTCGGAAGCCAACGATTATATAAGCGTGCGCCTGGCAGCCGCACCGAAGATCGCTCTGGGAGTCATGCTCTGCATCCTCTCCCCCGTGCTCCTCATAGCACTCTCAAGCCTGCAGGAGCTCGGCAGGATAAGCCTCTCCGAAGGTCAGGCTGCCGGCATCGGTGTTCTGGTCCTCATGTGTCTGGTGGGAGCGGCAGTTGCCCTCTTCATCATCAACGGAATGAAACTGGGAAGGTTCAGTTACATCCAGGAGGATGCTCTGGATACCGCTTACGGCGTAAGCGGCCTGGCCAGAGACCGCAAAGAGAACTACCGTGAGCGTCATACCATGATGCTGACCGTAGGTATCGTTCTCTGCGTGCTGTCATGCGTGCCCATCTTCATCTCCATGATCGTGGCCACCAGCGATCTTCTCACAGTGCTTTCAGTATGCATACTGCTGATCATGATCGCCATAGGAGTGTTCATGATCGTCAGCACCTCCATGGTCCAGGACACCTACGACGCCCTGCTGGAGGAAGGCGATTACACCAGGCAAAAGAAGCAGGCGTCCAGACACTACGGCTACATCTACGGCATATACTGGCTGGCAGCCGTGGCCATCTTCCTTCTCATCAGCTTCACCACCGATTCCTGGGACAGAAGCTGGATCGTATGGCCCATCGCCGGCGTAGGCTGCGGCATCCTGGCGGGAATACTCCAGGGAGTGGCCAACAGGAAGAAAAAATAAGGCTTACATATTTTGCACTAAAAAACCCGGATCATGCGATCCGGGTTTTTTGTTCGATTCAAGCTGTGCTCAATTAGCAGAACTGAAGCTCCACGATGAGCATTACTACGCCCAGTAAAGCGTAGAGTCCGAACAGCGGTCCGACCCACTTCAGATACTTGTCGTAAGTGATGTTTGTCATCTGAAGTACGGGAAGGATGATGTTGGTGGGTGTTACCAGGTTGATGAGTCCCTGTCCATAGAGGTAAGCTGAGATGACCAGCTCTCTCGGAAGTCCTACCGTGTCCGCAAGAGGAGCAATGATAGGAATGGAAAGGATAGCAAGTCCTGATGTGGAAGCGATGAAGAATCCCAGGATCACGTAGATCAGCATTACTGTTACTACGAAGAGGATGGGGTTCATTCCTTCTACCCAGCCGGACATGGTGTACAGCAGGGTGTCGGAGACCTTGCCGCTCTCAAGAAGCATGTTCACGGCACGTGCAAGTCCGCAGACAAGGGCTACGCCAACGAGGTCGGAAGCTCCGCCGATGAAGACTTCGCCGATCTTTCTCTCGTTCATGCCGCCGATGATGCCCATGATGACGCCGCTGACCAGGAACAGAACAGCCATCTGCTCGAACCACCAGTCAAGCTTGACAACGCCGATTACCATGATTACGAATGTCAGGAAGAACAGGCAAAGGATGAGCTTGTCCTTACCGGACATCTTCTTCTCGTGCTCTTCCTTGTATCCGAAGTGCTCTTCTGTCCATGCATTGTTCTCATAGTTGATTCCAACTCTGGGATCAGCCTTGACCTTCTTGGCATATCTGAAGATGTACCAGAGGGTGATGACAACGCCTACGATCAGGCCGATAAGTCTCATTGAGAGACCTTCGCTGAAGTTGATGCCTGCCGCGGAGGAAGCGATTACTACGGAGAAGGGGTTAACTGTTGAGAACATGCAGCCCAGAGCTGATCCGCACCAGATCGCAGCGACACCAGTCATTGCGTCATAGCCCGTCTTAAGGAAGATGGGGATGAGGATCGGATAGAATGCGATGGTCTCCTCACACATACCGAAGGATGTTCCGCCAAGTGCGATGAGGAAGCAGACGACCGCGATGATGATCTGCTCTCTGCCCTTGGAAACTCTGGCCAGTTCAGTAATACCGGCATTGAACACTCCCAGGTAGTTTACGATTCCTACAGCGCCTCCAATCATGAAGATAAAGAATATGATGTCGATGCAGTCATAGACACCGTAGGGGATGGACATCAGGAAATCGCTGAGGCCCTGTCCGTTCTGCTCCTGAGGTACATATGTCCCTGAAACAGCCATAGGCTTGGAGATGTTACCTCCGGTGAAGTTCTCGAGTCTGGCGTTGATTCCCAGCTGGTCGAGTGACTCCTGAGTTGCTTCCATTTCCTCAACTGATCCGTCCGGTGCAGTGATCACGAATACATCTGCATCCTCATCATATGTGAGCTTTGAATACTCACCTGCGGGGATCGCATAGGTCAGTATCACAGCAATGATCATGACTATGAATAATACCACATAGGCCGAAGGGAATGAAAACTTTTTCTTTCCGTTGCTCATTATAAAATCTCTCCTTTCATAAATATGACGGTCATTACGACCGCACTACTATTATATATGCAAAAAAAATCTTTTCAAGGAAAGTAGACAATTTTGTTAAAACTTCCAAATAAAAGCATGGCTTTTCATTATCAAGACATACAAAGACATACAAAAACACCCCCTCGCGGGGGTGTTTTGTTCAAAGATCGTATGTTACTCTATCTCTTCTTCGTGAGCGCCAGGACTCCCTGTCCGGCCAGTGCCAGCGCCAGAACTGAGATCCAGAGCACCATGTTCATGGGATCTCCTGTCTGAGGCGGAACTACGGGGTCGGGAAGTTTCTCCCACTGAGCGTAGTACGTCACGTTGCCTGTTACTGTGTCGCTGACCTCAGGCTTCCAGCCAAGGAACTTATAACCTTCCCTGGTCGGGGTCCCGTTGAATGCCGGTGTGGCGTCTCCCAGGTAATTGTCAGGATATACCTGATCCGGGAAGACAACTTCGTCCTCAACGCCATCGTTGTAGGTAACTGTGTAAAGTTCCACATATGTGACGACGGGAATGTCGAATACGTATTCGCCGTCATCACCCTGGCTGGTCTCATACTCCAGAGTGGCAGATACGTTGGTATCGTGCTCGCCGTATTCTGCGTCTTCATCGATTATGAGGGTATATGTGAGGGTAACGGGTCTGGCTACCTCGATGGGCACGTTGATTATCCAGCGGAAGCTGTTGGTGTCCTCGGAATACTCCACGCGGTAGGGATATGCTCCCGAATTGTCCGGCGTGCCGAAGTTCCAGGCGTTCTCTCCGTCCTGTGTGGCGCTTATGGACTCTCCGCCAACGGTCATCTTGAAGGTGTCCGCTCCGTCGATCTTAAGTGTGAACTCATCCGGAATGATGTCGGTAACGACGCCGCTTGCCACCATGTAGATGATGTCTTCCTTGATGGAGTTGAAGACGGCATTTACGGCATCTGCATTGGTGATCTCAGCGCTGTACTCACTGACGTCCGGTGTCTTGATCCAGTCGCAGAAGGACTTGGCAAGTTCCAGTCCGGAGCCGCTGCCCCATCCGGAATAGACAATGGCTGCGGTGTGATATTTTTTGCCCATGTCCGTCCACAGATGGCCGGTGAGATAAAGGCCTTTCTGCAGACTGTCGGGGTGCACCTGGTAGAAATCGGGGTTCGGCGTATCGAGATCGTAGGTATAGGAGTTGTCATCCGTCTCAACGAACTCGTAAGGTGCGGCCTCCAGCCAGTTGAGTTTGGTCCAGTCAATACCTGTCTCCGTATCATTCACCGGAGTGAACTCATAATAGTTCTTGTGGAGGGCATATGTGAACTGTGCCCCGTTGGTCACAGGATAGGTCTCCAGGCTGCCCTTTGCCGTCGTACCCTTCTTGTCTGCGTAAGCGCAGTAGAAGTCGTACTTGGTATCAGTGCTGCTCAGTTCCTCGTTGGTGCTGTTGTAAATATCAACATAGTACGGAGAATAGAAGCACTTGGTCATGTCGGATACAGTCACCGTGTTTCCGGAGCCGGTAGGCGTAGTGGTGTAGTTGTAGTAATAGTTATCTTTATGCTTGTAAGCCGACTTGGTATATGATCCTGTGCTCTGACCTACAGCCGGTGTGCCATAGACCTTGCCCGATGCCATGTACTGGGTATATACCGTGGTGGGCTCATCCTCATCATTGTTCCAGATGTAGGTCTTGCCGTCCATCAAAAGGATGACGAACTTGTTGTCATTCGGTACTTCCTCGTCCGCTGTGAGCCAGTCATTAGCCAGATCAAGTCCGCCGTGCATGTTGGTTCCTGAGCTCCGATCCTTCAGCGCCTGCTCAGGATAATCGATTCCGTCCTCAATAGCCTTGGCTGTTGAATCTGAATACTCAACAAGTCCGGAATAGGCATCACCGGATGCCAGCGCGATAGTATCGAAGACCCTTCCGCGGCACTTGATGACTCCCACCTTGATCACTGCATCCTTCTCGATAACTCCATTCAGCAATGGTGTCACATAGGTTGAGAAGTCCACGTCATTGTTGGTGGTGGACGTGGAAGAGTCCATTACGAAGACCACATCGTAGACGTAGTGTCCCTCTGCCGCAGGAAGCGACAGCGTCACATTGGTCTCGCGGTGGTTCTTGTCCAGTTCCGTGGGAGAAGCTGTTTTACTTCCTTCGATTCCCTGGGTCGCAGCGTCCGTAGCATCCGCAGATACTGTCAGAGACGCAGCCGGTATGAAGCATAATACCATCGCCACTACCATCATCATTATCAATACTCTTTTTAATTGTTTCTTCATAGTAAAATACCTCTCTGAATATACCCTTCCAAATACTATTCTATCTCTTTTGTGTCTTTTAATCAAGTTTATGTTTTTGGTTTTGTTAAAAAAAATAAAAGAGCCGCGGGCTTTCGCTCCGCGGCTCTTCAAGAGTGTGATGAACTATTTCAGTTACTGACTTTTATCTTTTGCTGATAAGTCTCTTGACTCCAATGATCCCCATGGCGGCCATTGCCATGATCATGAGGCTGATCCAAAGTCCCAGGTTCATGTCGTCACCTGTCTTCGGTTTCGGTGTATGGCTGTTGGTGATGGTGAATCCTTCGATCTTGGTGGTGTAATCCTTGACCGGAAGTTCTCCGATGGTGTAGACGATCTCCTTGCCGTCCTTCATCTTCGGAAGGTCTGTGAAGGTGAACTTCCAGTTGTTGGCCCTGGTCACCACCTGCTCGTCGATCTTCTCACCGTCGGCATAAAGCTCCACTGTGATCTCGTTGGGTCTCAGCTTGTCAGCGTCGTTTCCGTCATCCCAGATCTTCTCGCCCTCGATGTTGATGAGTTCGGGAGGATCTTTTACCGTGATGGTGTTGGTGTTGGCGTCGTAGTCAGCGTCAACGTCAGCCTCCAGCTGGTAGAACCATCTCCAGACCTTGCCTCCCGGTGCGTTCTCGTCATCCACGAGTTCCACTCTCTGGAATACCTTGTCCACTGTGATGGTGTATACCGTTCCCGGATTCTGATATCCGTCAGGTGCCTTGGTCTCCTTAAGAGTGTAGGTTCCGTCCTTGGTAAGCTCGATGGTGAGAGTTCCGTTCTCGTCTGTGGTAAGGACCTTCTCACCGCCATCGGGATCTGTCAGCGTGAACTCTGCTCCGGGAAGTCCCGGGATATCTACGCTTTCAGCTCTCATGGCTTCACCGGCCTCATAGATGGGCGGATCCTCAGGATCATCATTCACAGGTTCGGTCCATGTGAGCGCATCCACCTTCCTGAGGAACAGCATTGTGGGCGCCACTTCCTCGTCCTTGACAGGAGTGTTTTCCACGTCGGTTCCTTCCACAACTGCAGCATATCCGGGAAGTGTTTCTTCCTCAACCGTGTACTGGATCTCAACGGCCAAGCCGTCTACGACCTTGTACTTGGGAAGATCTGTGAATACATACTCCCAGTCGTCGTCTTCAGTGACTGTCTTTGAGTCGATCACTGTTCCGTCTGCAAGGAGGTCGATGGTGATGCTCTCCGGTCTCTGATATCCGTTTACGGGCACTCCGTCAACGAAGAAGTCATCGTCGCTCCAGGTCTTGAAGCCGCCGATCTCTGTGGTGATCTGCTCATTGGTGATGGTCTCACCGTCAACTGCGTAGGTCACGTTCTCATTGGGATAACTTACTGTGTATCCCGGCCATGTGCCTGTCTCCTCCACGGTGTAGACGATCTCCACTGCCTCGCCTTCCTTCTCGTCGATCCTGTACTTGGGAAGTCTGACGAAGGTGGCTGTCCAGGCAGGTGTCTCCTGTCCGCCCTGCATGATGGAGTCTGCACTGTCGACGCCTACCAGTTCCACGCTGTAATTGGTGGGCTCACCGTCTGCGTAAAGCGTGAATGTGACTTTTGCGCCCTCAGGTGCTGTGGTGGATCCGTCTGCGTTCTTCCAGGCCTTGGTCACTGAAAGTCCGGTCGCCACCTCGGTGTTGGTGATGGTTCCGCCGTCTACCGCGAAGGTCTCGTTGTTGTCGCCGTAGCTTACGGTATATCCCGGCCAGTCGCCTGTCTCTACCACGGTGTGTGTGATCTCAACAGCCTGTCCGTTCACCAGCTTGTACTTGGGCAGACTTACGAATTTTGCCTTCCAGGCTTCACTCTCGTAGCCACCTGTTACGGTGACTGCGGTGTCTGCCGTTCCGTCAAGCGTCACCGTGTAGTTGGTGGGCTCGCCGTCTTTGTAGAGTGTGAAGGTCACGTTGGCTCCTGCGGGCACGTCTCCCATCAGGGGCTGCCATGCCTTGATGACAGAAAGCTCTGTGGTCTCCTGCTTGTTGGTGATGATCTCGCTGTGGTTTGCATATGTGGCAGTCTCGCCGCCTGCATAGGTCACGGTGTATCCCGGCCATGTGCCCGACTCAACAGCGGTGTAAACGATCTCCACAGCTTCGCCGTTGACTGCCTTGTACTTGGGAAGATCTGAGAATGTGGCGGTCCAGGGCTTGCCTTCGTATCCGGGCTTGCCTTCCTGCTTCTGATCTGCTACTCCGTCAAGTTCCACTGTCTCGCCTGTGGCAGCGCCGTCCGCATACAGTTCGATGGTCACGGTGGCGCCTTCAGGTGCGTCTGTGGTTCCGTCGGCATTCTGCCAGACCTTGTTCACGAAGAAGTATGTATCTTCCTGCTTGTTGGTGATCACTCCGTCAGCGATGGCGCTTACTGCTCCCTCGCCTTCATAGATCACTATGTATCCGGCCCATGTTCCGGTCTCCTTAACGGTGTACTGGATCTCAACGGCTGAGCCGTTTGCGGTCTTGTACTTGGGAAGGTTCACGAAGGTCGCCTTCCAGGCTTCGCTCTCGTAGCCACCTGTCGTAGTGATGGCTGCGTCTGCGGTTCCGTCAAGCACAGCAGTGTAGTTGGTGTCCGTACCGTCTGCAACCAGTGTGAACGTCACCGATGCGCCTTCAGGTGCAGTTGTGGTTCCGTCGGCGTTGAGCCACGCCTTGATAACTGAAAGCTCAGTCTTTTCCTGAACGTTGGTAATGGTCTCTCCGCTTACCGCAAAAGATACAGTCGCGTTGGGATATACAACCGTGTAGCCGGGCCACGTTCCGTCTTCCTGAACGGTGTATTCGATCTCCACAGCTTCGCCGTTAACGACCTTGTACTTGGGAAGTTTCACGAACAAAGCATTCCAGGGCTTGGCTTCAAATCCGCCTGCAACTGAGATGGGCTCTTCAGGCGTTCCGTCCAGAGTTGCGGAGTAGCCTGTATCCTCGCCGTCGGCATAGAGGGTGAACGTCACCTGCGCTCCATCCGGCGAAGTCGTGGACCCGTCCGCGTTCTGCCATGCCTTTTTGACCAGGACTTCTACGGACGGTTCCGTATT